>NZ_JBKFBI010000039.1:0-42789 GCF_053346095.1 Methylobacterium sp. A52T
GGCCTCGCCGCCCGCGCGTCCGGCGAGACCGGACCGGCCGGGCCGGGACTGGTCGAGCCCGCGGCCCGGGCCGCCGAGCGCGTCCCGGCCCGGCGGGCCGAGGAGCGGCCGGCCAGCAGCGTCCGGGTCGAGGCGGAGCGGCTCGACGAGCTGATGGACCGGGTCGGCGAGCTGGTCATCGCCCAGGCGCGGCTCAGCCAGCTCGCCGGCCTGCATGCCGATCCCGGCCTGAAGGCCATCGCCGAGGAGATCGAGCGCCTGTCCGCGCGGCTGCGCGATACCACGATGAGCATCCGCATGGTCGCCATCGGCGCCCTGTTCGGCCGCTTCCGCCGCCTCGTCCACGACCTCTCGCGCGATCTCGGCAAGCCGGTCGAGTTCGTCACCGCCGGCGAGGAGACCGAGCTCGACAAGACCGTCATCGAGCGCCTGGCCGACCCGCTCGTCCACCTGATCCGCAACGCGATCGACCACGGCATCGAGGCGCCCGAGCGCCGCGCGGCCGGCGGCAAGGCCGCCACAGGGCGGATCACGCTCACCGCCGAGCATGTCGGCGCGCAGGTGCTGGTGAGCGTGCGCGACGACGGCGCTGGGCTCGACGCGGCCCGCATCCGCGCCAAGGCCGAGGAGAAGGGCCTGTGCGCGCCGGGCGCGGTGCTCACCGACCAGCAGATCTATCAGTTCCTGTTCGCGCCGGGCTTCTCGACCGCCCAGGAGATCTCGGCCCTGTCGGGGCGCGGGGTCGGCATGGACGTCGTCAAGAAGACGATCGAGAGCCTGCGCGGCACGATCGACATCGCGACCGAGCCGGGCGGCGGCACCTGCGTGGCGCTGCGCCTGCCGCTGACGCTCGCGATCATCGAGGGGCTGCTGATCCGGGTGGGGGCGGGACGCTACGTCATCCCGCTGGCCGCGGTGGAGGAATGCGTCGAGCTGCCCGCCAGCGAGCGCGGCGGCCGCGGGCGGGACTTCCTCAACATCCGCGGCGCGCTGGTGCCGTTCCTGCGGCTGCGCAGCCTGTTCGGGGCCGCGGGCGAGCCGGACCTGCACCAGAAGGTGATCGTGGTGGCCGCCGGTGAGGCGCGGGTCGGCCTGGTGGCGGACCAGATCATCGGCAACCACCAGACCGTGATCAAGTCGCTGTCGAAGCTGCACGCGGACGTGGCGACCTTCTCCGGGGCGACGATCCTGGGTGACGGCACGGCCGCGCTGATCATCGATGTCGGCCGTCTCGTGAGCGGCGGGCGCGCCGAGGGCGTGCGCGAGTACCAGGAGGTGGCGTGATGAGCGGCGGCGTGGCGCGCGGAGTCGTCGAGGCCGGCCCGCAGGCGGCCGCCGAAGGCGGTCAGCGGGACGGTCGGCAGGGCGGCCAGCAGGTGGTGATGTTCCGGATCGGCTCGGAGAGCTTCGCGCTGGAGGCCGGGATGGTGCGCGAGATCATCGATCCGATCCCGGCCACGCGGGTGGCGGGGGCGCGCCCGCATATCGATCGGATCGTGAACGTGCGCGGCAACGTCGTGCCTCTGGCCGACATCCGCGAGCGGTTCGGGATGCCGGCGGCGTCGGCGAGCCCGGACACGCGCTTCCTCGTCCTGGAGGTGGCGGTGGCGGGCGACCCCGTGGTCGTCGCGCTGGTGGCCGACAAGGTGTTCGCGGTCACGGAGGTCGATCCGGCGCAGTGCGAGGCGGTGCCGCCCGTCGGCACGACCTGGCGCCCGGAATACATCCGCGCGATCGTCAAGGCGGGGGACGAATTCATCATCGTCCCCGAGCTCGAGCAGATCCTCAACTGAAGTATTTCCGAAGTCTTTCCGAAGTCCTGTCGGAATCTCGTGTTTGCGTAGGGGTAAAGGGCGATGCGTTTCTCGATCAAGGCCAAGCTCGGGGTCGGCTTCGGCGCGATCCTCGTTCTCCTGGGGACGGCCAGCGGGGTCGGCTACCAGAGGCTCACGGCCGCCGACGCGACGATGAAGTACGTCCTGAGCCGCGCCGAGATCCAGAAGCAGGTCCTTGAGGGCAAGGCGCACGCCGTCCGCAGCGCGTTCAACGTCCGCGGGGCCCTGATCAGCCCGGACGAGGCGCAGATGACGGAGTTCGCCAAGCGCTCGGCGACCAACCACGGTGACGCCCTGGCGTCCCTGGCCAAGGTGAAGGCCCTGCTCATGACCGACGAGGGCAGGAGGCTCTACGAGGACCTGTCGGCCAAGTACGAGAAGCAGAGCGCGCTGGGGAACCGGGCTCTGGAGCTGACCCGCGACAATTCCAACGGGAAGACCTGGGCCGAGATCAATGCGGCGGGTCGCCCGGCGCTGGCCGCCCTGCGCACGGACCTCGACGCCCTGATCAACACGGCGACCGACGCCCAGAGCCCCGCCGGAGAGCGGCTCGCCCGGGTCGCCGCGGTGTTCAAGAGCCGGGTCGAGCGGGCCTGGGGGCAGCTGACCTCGGCCACCGGGACGACGAGCGTCGAGGCGCTCCAGCAGCGCGTCGCCCTCGCCAAGCAGTCGCGCGAGGAGATCAACCGGTCGGTGGACGAGCTCGGGTCGGCGGCCCAGGCGGCGGGAATCGCCGTGACGGCCGTCCGCGAGCGGTTCGGGACCTGGGCGTCCTCCTTCCAGCGGGCGCTCGCCCTCGTCGAGATCGGCAGCTCGGTGAAGGCGGCCGAACTGGCCTCGGGCGAGTACGCGACGGTGAGCACGGCCGCGATCAACGCGTTCGAGGCGCTGGCGGAGCGGCAGAAGCGGTTCATGGACGACGCCGCGGCCCAGGCCACCGCGGAATCCGCCCAGGGTCAGACGATCCTGCTGAGCGTGGCGGCGGCCGCGCTCCTCATGGGCCTCGGCATCGCGACCTGGCTCGCTCTGTCGATCTCCCGCGGCCTCGGTCGCGCCGTCTCGCTGGCCGACGCGGTGTCGATGGGCGACCTGAGCCAGACCGCGACGGTCACGACCAACGACGAGCTCGGCGACCTCGTCGGCGCCATGGGCCGCATGACCGAGAACCTGAACGCGACCGCGGCGCTCGCCAACGCGATCGCCCAGGGCGACCTCACCGTGGAGGCCCGGCCGCTCTCCGACAAGGACACGATGGGCCTCGCCCTGCAGACCATGCTGTCGAAGCTGCGCACCGTCGTGGCCGAGGCGACCGCCGCGGCCGGCAACGTCTCGGCGGGGTCCCAGGAGCTCTCGGCCTCGGCCGAGCAGCTGTCGCAGGGTTCGACCGAGCAGGCCTCGTCGACCGAGGAAGCCTCGGCCTCCATGGAGGAGATGGCCGCCAACGTGAAGCAGAACGCCGAGAACGCCAGCCAGACCGAGACGATCGCCCGGCAATCGGCCCAGGACGCCGAGGCGAGCGGCATCGCCGTCGGCCGCGCCGTCGAGGCCATGCAGACCATCGCCCAGAAGATCACCATCGTGCAGGAGATCGCCCGCCAGACCGACCTGCTGGCGCTCAACGCCGCCGTGGAGGCGGCCCGGGCCGGTGAGCACGGTCGCGGGTTCGCGGTGGTCGCCAGCGAGGTGCGCAAGCTCGCCGAGCGCAGCCAGGCGGCCGCGGCCGAGATCGGCACGCTCTCGTCCGACACCGTCAAGGCCGCCCAGCAGGCCGGCGACATGCTCGGCAAGCTCGTGCCCGACATCAAGAAGACCGCCAGCCTGGTCGAGGAGATCACCGCCGCCTGCCGCGAGCAGGATGTCGGCTCGGGCCAGATCAACCAGGCGATCCAGCAGCTCGACAAGGTGACCCAGCAGAACGCCAGCGCCTCCGAGCAGGTCTCGGCCACCTCCGAGGAGCTGGCCACCCAGGCCGAGAAGCTGCAGGCGACGATCGCCTACTTCCGGATCGGCGAGACGGCCGCGCCGGTGGCCGGTGTCGATCAGGCGGTGACGCGGCTGCGCGCGACCGCGGCGCGGATGGGCACGCCCTCGGCGGCGATCCGCTCCCCGAGCCCGAAGCGGGCGGGCGCGCGCGGCCCGGCCGGGGGCGGCTTCGCCCTCGACATGGGCGAGGGCGACGCGCAGGACGCCGCCTTCTCCCGGGTCGCCTGACACCTCGCCCGAGGCCCGGATCCGCGCGGTGCCCGTGCCCGCGCGGATCCCGCCGTTGTCGTGAGCCGCCGTCGCGAGCCGCCGTCGCGCGCCGCGATCCAGCCGGAGACCCTGCATGTCCAGTGTGTGGCAGTACCTGACCCTCGGCCTCGGCGCCGAGACCTTCGGGATCGACGTCGAGCACGTCCACGAGATCCTCGACTACCGGGTCCCGGCCGCGCTGCCGCAGGCGCCGGCCTTCCTGCTCGGCATGATCGACGTGCGCGGGCAGAGCTACCCGGTGGTGGACCTGCGGACCAAGCTCGGCCTGCCGCCGGTGGCGCGCACGCCGGCCACCCGGATCATCCTGCTCAACGTGCCGATGCCCGGCCGGGCGCTGCGGGTCGGGTTCGTGGCCGACCGGGTGATCGAGGTGACCGAGCTCGACCGGGCCGAGATGGAGGCGGCGCCCGAGGTCGGCGGGCGCTGGAACGCCCGCTACATCGCGGGGATCGGCCGCCGGGGCGAGGCCTTCGTGGTGGTGTTCGACCTCGTCGCGCTCATGGACGGCGACGGCCCGGCCCTGGTCGCGACCCCGCAGGCCGCCTGAGGGATCCGCCACCATGGAGGCCGATCCGGGTCACCTGAGCGACCGGCATTTCCGCTCGGTCGCCGACCTCGTCCAGCAGCATGCCGGCATCCAGCTCCCGCCGGCCAAGCGCACCATGGTCGAGGGGCGGCTGCGCAAGCGCATGCGCGCCCTCGATCTCCCGACCCTGGAGGCCTACGGCCGCCACCTGTTCGAGGCCGGCCACCTCGCGGACGAGTTCCCGCACCTCGTCGACTGCGTGACGACGAACAAGACCGACTTCTTCCGCGAGCCCGCGCATTTCGACCTGCTGCGCGAGACGATCGTGCCGCGGCTGGCGGCGCGGGGCGACCGGCCGCTGCTCAAGGTCTGGAGCGCGGCGGCCTCGACCGGGGCCGAGGCCTACACGCTGGCGATGGTCCTGCACGACATGGCCGCCGACCGGTTCCGCTACGCCATCCTCGGGACCGACATCTCCGCGGAGGTGCTCGACCGCGCCCGGACGGCGATCTACCCGGCCGAGATGCTCGACGCGGTGCCGCCGGACCTGCGCCGCCGCTACGTGATGGTCGCGCGCGATCCGGCCCGGCGCGAGGGGCGGATCGTGCCGGAGCTGCGCGCCCGGGTGCGGTTCCAGCGGCTCAACCTGATGGACGAGACCTACCCGATCGACCGGGACGTCGACCTCATCTTCTGCCGCAACGTGCTGATCTACTTCGACAAGCCGACCCAGAAGGCGGTGGTCGCGCGCCTGGCCGGGCACCTGCGCCCCGGCGGCTACCTGATCGTCGGCCATTCCGAATCCATGGCGGGCGTCGGCGTGGCCGGCCTCGACCAGATCTCCTCGACCGTCTTCGGCAAGCTGCGGGAATCCGGCCGGTGAGCGCGTCCAGACCGATCCGCGTCCTGATCGTCGACGACTCGGCCTCCGTCCGCCAGACGCTGTGCAGCATCCTGGGGACGGCACCCGACATCGAGATCCTGGGCACCGCCGCCGATCCGTTCATCGCGGCGCGCCGCATCCAGGAGGAGATCCCGGACGTCATCATCCTCGATCTCGAGATGCCGCGCATGGACGGCCTGACGTTCCTGCGCAAGATCATGGCGCAGAAGCCGCTCCCGGTGATCGTCTGCTCGACCCTGACCGAGGCCGGGTCCCGGATCCTGTTCGAGGTGCTGGAGGCGGGCGCCGTCGACGTGCTGCCGAAACCGCGCGTCGACACCCGCCAGTTCCTGCTCGAATCCACGGTCCGGGTCTGCGACGCGGTCCGGGCCGCCGCCCGGGCCAAGCTGCGCGGGAGCCGGCCGTCCCGGCCCCTGGTGGAGGCGAAGCTCTCGGCCGACGCCGTCCTGCCGCCGCCCGTGCCCGGGCGCGTCGTGGCCGGGACCGACCGGATCGTCTGCATCGGCGCGTCGACGGGCGGCACGGAGGCGCTGCGCGACGTGCTCGAGGTGCTGCCCGCCGAGTCCCCCGGCCTCGTCGTCGTGCAGCACATGCCGGAGCATTTCACGGCGGCGTTCGCCAAGCGCCTGAACGGCCTCTGCGCGATCGCCGTCAAGGAGGCGGAGGACGGCGATCCCGTGGTGCGGGGCCGCGCCCTGATCGCCCCGGGCGGTCGGCACCTCATGGTCGAGCGCCGGGGCGGCAGCTACGCGGTGTCGGTGAAGGACGGTCCCCTCGTCGCGCGCCACCGCCCGTCGGTCGACGTCCTGTTCCGCTCGGCCGCCCGGGCCGCGGCCGCGAACGCGCTCGGCATCCTGCTGACCGGCATGGGCGACGACGGCGCCAACGGCCTGCTGGAGATGCGTCGCGCCGGGGCGCAGACGGTCGCCCAGGACGAGGCGAGCTGCGTCGTGTTCGGGATGCCCAAGGAGGCGATCGACCGCGGTGCGGCCGCCAAGATCCTGCCGCTGGAGCAGATGCACCTGGAGATCCGGCGCTTCGGCCTGCCCGCGGCGCGCTGAGGCCGGGGTGGGCGCCGGGGCCGAGTCAGGTTTAGGACTGGTCGCGTTGCCCGGGCTGCGCCTCCGCCTTCGCCCGGCGTCCGCGCGCGCGGCCGGACGGTTGCGCAGCGCCGCGCCGCGTCCCGCGGGGGCCCGCCTTCACCGGCCGGGCTCCGGGAAGCCCCGTGCTCCCGCCGCGCCGCGCGCCGCGCTGGGCGACCTGCCCGGGACGGTCACCCGCGTCCCGTGTCCCGGAATCCAGCAGGTCCTGAACGCCGGGCGGATGGTCGGGCACGCGGAACAGGCGGGCCAGCCCGTCGGCGACGCCCCGGAGAACGGCGTCTGCCTGCTCGTGATCGTCCTGGCCCTGTACGACGATGAAACTCATCTGCGCACCCGGATATGGTTCGTTCAGGTCCTCAACTCGACACGCTGCGATGGGTTGCCGGGCCTGTCGGAAGTCATCCGACGATCATGCGAATCCGCACGTCATGAACGTCATGTAATCAACCGGTGGTCGTATCGCGTTGAATAATGAATGACTGTGCGCGGTGCCGACGGCGACTCACGGCGATTCCCGGAGTCTTGCTCAACGCACGGTCGGATCGCCTTCGGTGCGATACTGGGCAGAGTTGTGCTGGTGCGCCACGGCACGCGCAGCGCAGCGCGACGGCGGTTCAGTGACCGAGCGACGGGGTGTCGGACCCGTCGGTGCCGACCCGGCCGGCCGGCTCACGCGGCGTAGCGGTCGAGGGCCAGATCGTCGCTCGCGATCTCGGGGGCCCGTCCGGACACGAGGTCGGCGAGCAGGCGGCCCGAGCCGCAGGCCATCGTCCAGCCCAGCGTGCCGTGACCGGTGTTGGTGAATAGGTTCCCGACCCGCGTGCCGCCGACGATCGGCGTGCCGTCCGGCGTCATCGGCCGCAGGCCGGTCCAGAAGGCGGCTCGGTCGAGGTCGCCACCGGCCGGAAACAGGTCCTGCACCGAGCGCGCGAGGGTCTCGCGGCGCGGCAGGCGCAGGGCGCTGCTGAACCCGGCGAGCTCGGCGGTGCCGCCGACGCGGATGCGGTCGCCGAGCCGGGTGATCGCGACCTTGTAGGTCTCGTCCATCACCGTCGAGACCGGCGCGGCCGCCGGATCGGTGATGGGGAGCGTGAGCGAGTAGCCCTTCACCGGGTAGACCGGCAGGGCGATCCCGAGGGGGCGCAGCAGGGCCGGCGTGTAGCTGCCCAGCGCCGCGACGTAGGCATCCGCCCGCAGGAGGTCGCCGTCGGCGGTCTCGACCGCCGTAACCCGGTCCCCGGCGTGGTGCAGGCGCGCGATCGCCGTGCGGTAGCGGAAGGTCACGCCGAGGCCCTCGCAGATCGCGGCGAGGCGCTGCGTGAACAGGTGGGCGTCGCCGGTCTCGTCGCCCGGAAGCCGCAGGCCGCCGACGAAGACGTCGCGCACGGCGGCGAGCGCCGGCTCGGCACTGACGCAGCCGGCCGGGTCCAGCACCGTGTAGGGCACGCCGTAGGCGTCGAGGACGCGGGTGTCGTCGCCGACATGGTCGAGCTGCTTCTGCGTCCGGAAGAGCTGCAGCGTGCCCTTCTCCCGATGGTCGTAGGCGATGCCGGTCTCGGTGCGCAGGTCGCGCAGCGCGTCGCGGCTGTACTCGGCGAGCCGGACCATGCGGCCCTTGTTCCGCTGGTAGGCCTCCTCGGTGCAGTTCGCGAGCATGCGCGTGAGCCACGCGTAGAGGCGGGGCTCGAGCCGCGGCCACAGCACCAGGGGCCGGTGCCGCATCATCAGCCACTTGAGCGCCTTCACGGGGATCCCGGGCGCCGCCCAGGGGGCCGAGTAGCCGGGCGAGACCTGACCGGCATTGGCGAAGCTGGTCTCCAGGCCGGAGCCCGGCTGGCGCTCCAGCACGGTGACCTGATGGCCGGCCCGGGCGAGGTAGTAGGCCGAGGTGACGCCGACGACGCCGCCGCCGAGGATCAGGACGTGCATGGCGGGCCTCAGGCTCCGAGATAGATGCGGTGGAAGCGGTGGCCGAGGTTCGTCAGGACCTCGTAGCCGATCGTGCCGGCCGCGGCCGCGACGGCGTCGACGTCGCGCTCCGGCCCGACGATGTCGACGAGCGCCCCCGGCCCGAGGGTGCCGGGCGCCACGTCGGTGACGTCGAGGACGAGGCTGTCCATCGAGACGCGCCCGACCACGGGCAGCCGGGCGCCGCCGCACCACGCCGCGCCGCCCGCATTGCTGCGGAAGAACCCGTCCGCGTAGCCGATCGCGACCGTGGCGAGGCGGCTGTCCCGGGCGACGGTCGCCGCGTGCCCGTAGCCGACCGGTGTCCCCGCCGCGACGCTGCGCGTCTGCATCACCCGGGCCCGCAGCCCGATCACCGGCCGCATCGGGTTCTGC
The DNA here is from genome assembly GCF_053346095.1 of Methylobacterium sp. A52T. Lineage (NCBI taxonomy): Bacteria > Pseudomonadati > Pseudomonadota > Alphaproteobacteria > Hyphomicrobiales > Methylobacteriaceae > Methylobacterium > Methylobacterium sp. A52T. Next base: position 8,965 of record NZ_JBKFBI010000039.1, read on the forward strand.
GCGCCCTCCTGAGGGGCGATGCCGTAAAGCGCGGCGCCGGGGCGCACCATGTCGAAGTGGAAGTCCGGACCGAGGAAGATCCCCGACGAGGCCGCGAGGCTCGCCGGCACCGCGGGCAGGCGCTGCCGGACCGCCCGGAAGACGGAGAGCTGCGCCGCGTTGACCGGGCTGTCCGGCTCGCCCGCGCAGGCGAGGTGGCTCATCACCAGCCGCAGGTCGAGGCCCGCGAGGGCGTCCGGCCGGTCGAGGAGCGCGCCGACCTCGTCCGGGGCGAGGCCGAAGCGTGCCATGCCGGTATCGACCTGGAGGATCGCCGGCAGGCGCCGCGCGCGCCGCCGGGCCAGGCCCTGCCAGCCGCCGAGCTGGGACAGGTCGTTGAGGACGGGCACGAGGTCGTGGTCCGCGCAGGTCGCCTCGCTGCCCGGGGCGGCGCCGTTCAGCACGGCGATCACCGCGCCGGGCCCGAGGATGGACCGGAGGGCGACGCCCTCGCCGACCTGGGCGACGAAGAAGTGCCGGCAGCCCGCGGCGGCCAGGACCGGCGCGACCCGGTCGGCGCCGAGCCCGTAGGCGTCCGCCTTGACGACGGCCGCGCAGGCGGCCGTCCCGGCTCGCGCGGCGAGCAGGCGGTAATTCTCCGCGATGGCCGCCAGATCGATCGTGAGGAGGGCGGAGGCCGTCCCGGCCGGGCCCGCATCGGGCCGGAGCTCGCGGTCGATCATGCTCATGGCGGCCCTCGGAACGGCGCTCGGATGCAGTGCCGGAAGGCTACACGAAGGATCGTCGAACGAGCGTGCATCCTGTCGAAGAGATTTGAGTTTTGAGCTTGGCCGTGAAAAGATCTGCGGTCAGTTCGAAGATCCTGCGAGGCGCGCGTGGACGCGATCGACCGCCGCATCATCCAGGCCCTGCGCGGCGACGGCCGGATCAGCAACGCGGATCTCGCCGCGGCGGTCGGCCTGTCGGCGTCCGCCTGCCATCGCCGCGTGCGGCTGCTGGAGGAATCCGGCGTCATCCGGGGCTACACGGCGCTGATCGGCGGCGCGGTCGACGGGCCGGGCCTCGTGGTCCTCACGCAGTTCACCCTGGACCGACAGACCGAGGACTATCTCAACCGGTTCGAGGCGGCCGTCCGGCGCTGTCCCGAGGTGCAGGATTGCTATCTGATGACCGGCACGGCCGATTACCTCGTGAAGCTCAAGGTGATCGACGCGGCCGACTACGAGCGGCTGCACAAGGATGTTCTGTCGCGCCTGCCGGGGGTCGCCCGGCTGCAGTCGAGCTTCGCGATCCGGACCGTCGTGGCCGCCGGCCGGCCGCTCTGAGGAAGCCCCGCCATGACGCCGAGCACCGAACCGCGCGGGGACGCCCCCTGCGACCTGCGCCTCCACGACGCCGCGCTCGCCGAGGGAAGCCGGGCGACCATCGACATCCGGGGCGACCGCGTGACGGCTCTGCGGGATCGCGGCGCGCCGCTGCCGCCCGCCGGCCGCACGATCGATCTCGGCGGCGCCCTGGTGCTGCCGGGCCTGTCGGACGGGCACGTCCACCTCGACAAGTGCCTGCTCGGCCTGCCGTGGCGCCCGCACGCGGCGGCGGGGTCCGTCCGCGCGATCATCGACGACGAGAAGACGTTCCGCCGCGCCACGCGGATCCCGCTCGCCGAGCAGGGCGCCGAGGCGCTGCTGGAACGCATGCTCCGCGGCGGCACGACGAGCCTGCGGACCCATGTCGACGTCGACGACGTCACGCGGCTCGACCACCTCGCCCAGATCCTCGACCTGCGGGCGCGCTGGGCCGACCGCCTGCAGATCCAGATCGTCGCCTTCCCGCAGAGCGGGATCCTGGGCTGCCCGCCGGTCGCCGACGACCTGGACGCGGCCCTGCGGATGGGCGCGGACCTCGTCGGCGGCCTCGATCCCGTCGGCATCGACGGAGACCGCGACGGTCACCTGGACATCGTCTTCGCCCTGGCCGAGCGGCACGGACGGGGCATCGACATCCATCTCCACGAGGGCGGCGCGGCCGGCCTCGCCACGATCGCGGCGATCGCGGCCCGCACCGAGGCGGCCGGGCTCGGCGGGCAGGTCACGATCAGCCACGCCTTCGCCCTCGCGGAGGCCGACGACCTGGAGCTCGGCCGGATCGCCGAGGCCCTGAACCGGGCCGGCGTCGCGATCCTCAGCAGCGTGCCGGGCGGGGCCCGATGCCCGCCGATCCCGCGGCTGCGCGCGCTCGGCGTCCCGGTCTGCCTCGGCACCGACAACGTCCGCGACTGCTGGAACCCCGCGACGGTGACCAGCATGGTCGCCCGCGCCCAGCTCGCCGCCTACCGGTTCGACCTGCGCACCGACGCGGACCTCGCGGCGCTGCTGGCGCCGATCACCGCCGTCCCGGCGCGGGTGCTGGGCCTCGGTCCGGGCGCGGTGGCGCCCGGCGCGCGGGCCGACCTGATCGCCTTCGCGGCCGGCGGCGTGCCGCAGGTGATCGCGGAGCGCCAGGAGCCCGTGCTCGTCGTGGCGCGGGGCGCCGTCGCGGTCGACCGGCGCGCCGCCGCCGGGGACCCGCCGCCGTGAACGACCGCGCGCTGCGCTACCTGCTGGCCGTCGTGCGCGCGGGCTCGGTCCGGGCGGGCCCCCCGGGGCTGTGCGGCGCCGGCCCCGCGGGGGGCCCGCGGGCCGCCCCCCCGGCGGGCCGGGGGGGGGGGGGGCGGGGCCGGGGCGCCCGCCGAGGTGCTGAACGTCGCCGCCTCGGCGGTGAGCCGGCAGATCATCGAGCTGGAGGCGCAGGTCGGCGAGACCCTGCTCGAGCGCCTGCCCCGGGGCGTGGTCCCCACCGAGGCCGGCCGCCTCGTCGCCGAGCACGCGCAGCGGCAGGCCGACGAGGCGGCCCTGCTGGAGGACCAGCTGAAGCGCCTGCGCGGGGTGCAGCGGGGCACGGTCAGCCTGCGCTGCGGCGCCGGCTTCCTGATCGACCTCCTCGACAACGCCCTCGCCGGCTTCGCCCATGATCATCCGGGCATCGCCTATCAGGTCGAGATCGGCACCACCGACGGGATCCTGGCGGCGATCGCCCGGGGGGACGCGGATATCGGCCTCGTCTACAACCCGCCCGCGCACCCGGATGTCCGCGGGATCGTCTCCGCCCGGCAGCCGCTCCTCGCCATCCTGCCGATGGGGCATCCCCTCGCCGACGGCGCGGCCCCCGTCCCGCTGCGCAGCTTCGCCACCGAGCCCGCCGCCCTCCTGCCCCCCGACCACGGGGTCCGGCAGCTGATCGGCCGCGTCGAGGCCGACGGTGGATTCCGGCTGGTGCCGCGGCTGGAGACGGCGTCCTTCGAGCTGCACCGCCGCTTCGTGATGGCCGCCATGGGCGTCGCGTTCCTGCCCCGCTTCGTGGTCGCGGCCGAGCTGCGCGACGGCCTCCTCGAGGCGGTTCCCCTGCGCGACGCCATCCTGTCGGAGGCGAGCGCCCACCTCGTCGTCCGCGCGGGGCGGCGCCTGCCGGAGGGCGCGGCGCGGCTGCTCGGCTGGCTGGCCGACCACATGGTGGCGTTCCGACCGCCGCCGGCGTGACGCGAGCGTGCGGAATTTCCGCACGCTTCGTGCAGAAATCGGTTGTTGTCGCAACGCTCGTTTGCCGGAACGATTGGGCCGCTTCGTGAGGACGGATCGGCATGACCATCGCAACGGTAGGCGTCGTCGGGCTCGGCAACATGGGTCTGGGCATGGCCGCGACCCTGGCCCGCAAGGGCTTCGCGGTCCTGGGCTACGACCTCAGTCCGGCCCGGCGCCCCGCCGCCGAGGCGGCCGGCGTGACGACGGTCGACGCCCTCAACGACGTGCTCGGCCGGGCCGACGCCCTGGTCTTCTCGCTGCCGCTGGCGCGGGACGTGGAGGCGGTGGTCACCGCGGAGGGCGGCCTCCTGTCCCGGACCGACCGGAAGGTGGTGGTGATCGACACCTCGACCTCGGATCCCGGCACGACCCGGCGCCTCGCCGAGCGCCTCGCCGCGGCCGGTCACGCGCTCCTCGACGCGCCGGTGAGCGGCGGCCCGTCCGGCGCCGCCGAGGGCACCCTGACCATGATGATCGGCGGGGCGGCGGCGGATTACGAGCTGGCCCGTCCGGTCCTGGAGGCCATGTCGGCCCGGGCGCCGCATGTCGGGCCCTCGGGCGCCGGCAACATCGTCAAGCTCGTCAACAACCTGCTGGTGGCGGCCCATCTCGTGACCACCGGCGAGGCCCTGCGCCTGTCCGAGGCGGCGGGCCTCTCGGCCGAGGAGGCCGTCAAGGTCGTCAACACCGCCACCGGCCGCAGCGCGATCAGCGAGGTCATGGTCCCGCGCTGGGTCCAGTCCGGCACCTTCGACAGCGGCTTCTCGGCCGGCCTGATGCGCAAGGACGTGCGCCTCGCCCTCGAACTCGCCGCCGAATGCGGGATCGACCTGCCGCTCTCCGCCGAGGTGAAGCGGATCTGGCAGGCGACGCAGGCCGCCATCCCCGACACGGCCGACTTCACCCGCATGGCCGATTACCGCGATCCCAAGGGAGCCCACTGATGTCCGGCACGCCCCACTCGCCCGCCGCCGACCGGGTCGCCGCCCTCCTGGCCGACCTGCTGCCGGGCGGCCGCATCGGCAGCGTCGTGGCCGGCGAGATCCTCGGCGGGACCGGCGCCGCCCTCGATCTCACCAACCCCGCCGACGGCGGCGTGCTCGCGACCTTCGCCGATGCCGGGCCGCCGGTCGTCGAGGCCGCCATGGCGGCGGCAAGCGACGCCCAGCGCGCGTGGTGGGGGATGAGCGCCGCCGCCCGCGGCCGCGCGCTGTGGGCGGTCGCCGCCCTGGTCCGGCAGCACGCCGGCGCGCTCGCCGAGTTGGAGACCCTCTCGGCCGGCAAGCCGATCCGCGACACCCGCGGCGAGGTCGCCAAGGTCGCCGAGATGTTCGAGTACTACGCCGGCTGGTGCGACAAGCTGCACGGCGACGTCATCCCGGTCCCGACCTCGCACCTGAACTACACCCGCCACGAGCCCTTCGGCACCGTGGTGCAGATCACCCCCTGGAACGCGCCGATCTTCACCGCGGGCTGGCAGATCGCGCCGGCGCTCTGCGCCGGCAACGCGGTGGTGCTGAAGCCCTCCGAGCTGACGCCCCTGACCTCGCTGGCGCTGGGCCTGCTCTGCGACCGCGCCGAGGGGATGCCCCGCGGCCTCGTCTCGGTGCTGGCGGGCGCCGGCCCAACCACCGGCGCCGCGGCGGTCGCCCATCCCGAGACACGGCTGGTCGTGTTCGTGGGCTCGGCCGAGGCGGGCGCGCAGATCGCCGCCGCGGCGGCCCGCGCCGTCGTGCCGAGCGTGCTGGAGCTCGGCGGCAAGTCGGCCAACATCGTGTTCGCCGACGCCGACCTCGACCGGGCGCTGATCGGCGCGCAGGCCGCGATCTTCGGCGGCGCCGGCCAGAGCTGCGTGGCGGGCTCCCGGCTCCTCGTGCACCGCTCGATCCACGCGTCCTTCGTCGAGCGCCTGTCGCGCGCCGCCGCGCGCATCCCGGTGGGCGTCCCGACCGACCCGGAGACGCAGATCGGCCCGATCAACAACCGGCGGCAGCGGGACAAGATCGCCGGCATGGTCGAGGCCGCCGCGGGGGCCGGCGCGACCATCGCGGCGGGCGGGGCCTGCCCCGCCGCCTTGCGCGACACGGGCGGCTTCTACTACGGCCCGACCATCGTGGACGGCGTCGCGCCGGACGCGGTGATCGCCCGGGAGGAGGTGTTCGGCCCGGTTCTCACGGTCCTGCCGTTCGACGGCGAGGACGAGGCGGTCGCGCTGGCCAACGGCACGCCCTACGGCCTCGCCGGCGCGGTCTGGACCGGCGACGGCGGGCGCGGCCACCGGGTCGCGGCGGCCTTGCGGGCCGGCACCGTCTGGGTGAACGGCTACAAGACCATCAACGTGGCCTCGCCCTTCGGCGGCTTCGGCCGCTCGGGCTTCGGCCGCTCCTCCGGCCGCGAGGCGCTGATGGCCTACACCCAGACCAAGAGCGTCTGGGTCGAGACCGCCGCCGCGCCGGCCGTGACCTTCGGCTACGTGGGCTAGCGCTGTGCCCGACCGCGGACCGACAGACTGACGGGCGCGGCGCGGGTTCCGACAGCGCGACGGTCCCCCTCTCCCGTGCGGGAGAGGGTCGGGGTGAGGGTCGAGAAGGTTCAGAATCGAGCGCACCATCGCGGCGGGTACAGGTCACGCCTCATCCGGAAAGACCTGGATCCCTCACCCTGTCCCTCTCCCGCACGGGAGAGGGGACTCGCGCTCCATCCGGCTCGGGCACGCCCCTCGGCGTCGTCCGCGCAGCGATCCACCGACAAGCCGGCGATCAAGACCGGCACGCAGAGCAACGGGGAGCCCCCAAGGGGGCCAAGGAGGATGATGATGGCGGGGGAACTGTTTGCGACGAACACGCGGCCGGTCGCGCCGCCCGTCTCGGGCGGGGGTAAGCTGACGCTGTTCCTGCTCGCCCTCGTCATCGTCGTCATCGCGGAGGCGATCGGCAACGTCAGCATTCCGGTGGGCGCCGGCAAGATCGTGCTGCTCCCGCTGCTCTGGGCCCTGCTGCTGGGCGGCGCGCTGGGGCTGATGAGCCCGCGCCTGCCCGCGCCGCTGCGGCTGTCGGGCGCCCTGCAGAACGCGGCCGGCGCCTACCTGCAGCCCGCGCTCCTGATCTTCATCGCCAAGCTCGGCCTGCTGGTCGGCGGGTCGCTGCCGAAGATCCTCGCCTCGGGCTGGGCCCTGGCCTTCCAGGAATTCGGCCACTTCTTCGGCACGATGGTGTTCGGCCTGCCGGTGGCGCTCCTGCTCGGCATCAAGCGCGAGGCGATCGGCGCGACCTTCTCGGTGGGCCGCGAGCCCAGCCTCGCCATCATCGGCGAGCGCTACGGCATGGACTCGCCGGAGGGGCGCGGCGTGCTGGCCGAGTACCTGACCGGCACGGTGTTCGGCGCGGTGTTCATCGCCCTGCTGGCCGGGCTGATCGCCAGCCTCGGCATCTTCAACCCGCTGGCGCTGGCGATGGGGGCCGGCGTCGGCTCCGGCAGCATGATGGCCGCCGCCTCGGGGGCGATCGCGGCCCAGCAGACGCCGGAGGTCGCCAAGGACGTCGCCACCTTCGCGGCGGCCAGCAACCTCGTCACCACCACGATCGGCACGTACTTCACCCTGTTCCTGTCGCTGCCCTTCACGATCTGGGCCTACGGCAAGCTGGAGCCGATCCTCGGCCGCAACCGGCCGGACGCCGCCCGCCCGGCGGCCGCCGAGCCGCAGGACGCCGCGCCGGCTCATCAGGAGGTGCGGATCGGCCTCGGCGAGACCGTGCTCGCCTGGATCCTGATCGGCGCCTACGGGCTCATCGGCAACTGGCTGACCTATGGGATCGTCCCCGACGCGAGCGTCGTGGCCGGGATGGCGATCATCATCGGCACCGTGCTCGCCGGCTGGGGCCTCTACCTGCTCCTCGGCCGGCGCCTGCCCGCCGTCCTGTGGGTGTCGATCATCGGCATGGCGCTGACCTATCCCGGGACGCCCTACGCGGCCGAGATCGCGGCCCTGACCGGCAAGCTCAACTTCCTGGCGCTGGCCACGCCGATCCTGACCTTCGCGGGGCTCTCGGTCGCCAAGGACGTGCCCGCCTTCCGCCGCCTCGGCTGGCGGATCGTCGTGGTCTCGTTCATGGCCAATGCCGGGACCTTCCTCGGCGCGGCCCTCATCGCGCAGTTCTTCATGCACCCGCCGCTGGGGTGAACCGCCGCGCCGATCGGCGTAGGGTCCGGGCGGGGGATCGAGGCGCTCCGGCAGCCTCCCGTATCTGAGAGAGATCGCATGCGCATCGAGGCGGAGACCGTGGAGCGGATGGTCGCGTGGCGGCGCGACCTGCACGCCCATCCCGAGCTGGCCTTCCAGGAGGTCCGCACGGCGGATCTCGTCGCCCGGGAACTGGCCGCCTGCGGCCTGTCGGTGAAGACCGGGCTCGGGCGCACCGGCGTGGTCGGGACCCTGAGCCGGGGCGACGGCCCGACCATCGGCCTGCGCGCCGACATGGACGCCCTGCCGATCCAGGAGGCGACGGGTGCCGCTCACGCGTCCCGGACGCCCGGCGTGATGCATGCCTGCGGCCATGACGGCCACGTGGCGATGCTGCTCGGCGCGGCGCGGCACCTCGCGTCGCGCACCGACCTGTCCGGGACGGTCCACTTCATCTTCCAGCCGGCGGAGGAGTGCGAGGGCGGCGGGCGCGCCATGGTCGAGGACGGCCTGTTCCGGCTGTTCCCGTGCGATTCCGTCTACGGCCTGCACAACTGGCCGGGCCTGCCGCTCGGGACCTTCGCGACCCGGGTCGGCGCCATCATGGCCTCCCTGGACACGTTCGAGATCGCGGTCGCCGGGTTCGGCACCCACGCGGCCATGCCGGAGCGCGGCACCGACACGCTGGTGGTCGCCTCCGAGATCGTCCTCGCCCTGCAGACCATCGTGAGCCGCCGGATCGCCCCCACGGACCCGGTCGTGCTCAGCGTCACGCAGATCCACGGCGGCGACGCCTACAACGTCATCCCCGAGCGCGCTTTCATCCGCGGCACGGTCCGCTGCCTGGACGAGGCCGTGCGCAAGCGCGTGGCCGAGCTCGTCGAGGCGATCGCGGGCGGGACGGCCGCCACGCACGGCGCCCGCGCGGAGGTCGACTACCGGTTCGGATACCCCGCCACCGTCAACACCGCCGACGCCGTCGGCACCGCCCTGGAGGCGGCCGGGGCCGTCCCGGACATCACCGCGCGCCGGGGCGAGGTCGGACCCTCCATGGCGTCGGAGGATTTCGCCTACATGCTCGAGGCCTGCCCCGGCGCCTACGCGTGGATCGGGACCGACGGGACGCGCAAGAGCCTGCCGCTCCACAATCCGGGCTACGACTTCAACGACGAGGCCCTGCCGGTCGGCGCCGCCTACTGGGCCGCGCTGGGGGCGCACAGCCTCAGGTCGTGACGCGGCGCGCACCCTGAAAGACCGCCCGCGCCGGAGGCGCGGGCGGTCCCGACGGCGGGTCTCAGGCCGCCATCGGCCCGTAGCGCCGGTGACCCTTCACGTCGAAGCGGTCGAGCATCATGACCTTGTCCCAGGCCTTGACGAAGTCCGCCACGAAGCGCCGCTGGCCGTCGCTGCCCGCGTAGGCGTCGGCGATGGACCGGAGCTGCGCGTTCGACCCGAAGACGAGGTCGCTGCGGGTCGCCTCGAACTTCGTCTGCCCGCTCGCGCGGTCCTTGAGCGCGAAGGTCATCCCGTCCGGATCCGCTTTCTCCCAGACCAGGTCGACGTCGGTCAGGTTGCGGAAGAAGTCGGTCGTCAGCACCCCGACCCGGTCGGTCAGGACGCCCCGGCTCGACCCGTCGTGGTTGGCGTTGAGCGCGCGCAGGCCGCCGGTCAGGACGGTCCATTCCGGGGCCGTCAGCGTCAGCAGGTTGGCCTTGTCGAGGAACATCTCCTCCGGCGAGACGCTGCGCGTCATCTGCCCGAAGCCGTCGTCGACGTAGTTGCGGAACCCGTCCACCACCGGCTTCAGCCACTCGAACATCTCGAGGTCGGTGAGCGCCTGGGTCGTGTCCACCCGGCCCGGCGTGAACGGGACCGGCGTCTCAACCCCGGCATCGCGGGCCGCCTTCTCCACGGCGACGCAGCCGCCCAGCACGATCAGGTCCGCCAGCGAGATCTTCTTGCCGTCGCTGCGGCCGCCGTTGAAGGCCGTCATCACGCCGCGCAGGGCCTCGACCACGGGCGCGGCCCGCCGGTTGACGGCCCAGTCCTTCTGGGGCGCGAGGGCGAGGCGGCTGCCGTTGGCCCCGCCGCGCTTGTCGCTGTCGCGGTAGGTCGAGGCCGCCGAGAAGGCCGTGAAGGCGAGATCCGAGACCGACAGGCCCGTGCCGGAGATCGCCTGCTTCAGCGCGGCGATCTCCGCCTCGCCGACGAGGTCGTAGTCCCGCTCGGGCAGCGGATCCTGCCACAGGAGCCCGTCCTCGATCACGACCTCGGGGCCGAGGTAGCGGTGCTTCGGACCCATGTCGCGGTGGGTGAGCTTGTACCACGCCTTGGAGAAGGCCTGGGTGAAGGCGTCGAAGTCGTTGAGGAACTTCTCGCAGACCTTCCGGTAGTCGGGATCGACCTTCAGGGCGATGTCGGACGTCATCATCATCAGCGGGTGCATCTGCCCCGCGACGTGGGCGTCCGGCGTCCTCGGCGCGGCGGGATCCTTCGGCGTCCACTGGAGGGCGCCCGCCGGGCTCTTGGTCTGCTCCCACTCGAACTTGAAGAGGTTCTCCAGGTAGGCGTTGTCCCACTTCGTCGGATCCGGGGTCCAGCTGCCCTCGATGCCGTTGGTCATCGTGTCCTTGCCGGAGCCCGTGCCCTTCGGGTTGTGCCAGCCCAGCCCCATCGCCTCCATCGGCGCCATCTCGGGCGGCGGCCCGATCTCCTTGGCCGGCACCATGCCGTGGCTCTTGCCGAAGGCGTGGCCGCCGGCGATCAGCGCCACGGTCTCCTCGTCGTTCATCGCCATGCGGGTGAAGGTGATCCGGATGTCGCGCGCGGAGGCCAGCGGATCGCCGCTGGCGTAGGGGCCCTCCGGGTTCACGTAGATCAGCGCCTGGTGCGAGGCGGCCAGCGGGTTCTCGAGGTCGTAGTCGGCGTCGCCGTTCTTGCCCCGCCAGCGCTTGTCGCGGTTGACCATGTCGTCGAAGCTCGAGACCGAGCCCATCTCGACGACCTCCGGTCCCCAGTAGGTGGCGTCGTCCGCCTCCCAGGCGTCGAGGCGGCCGGCGGCGAAGCCGTAGGTCGGCAGGCCCATGATCTCGAGGGCGCAGTTGCCGGTGAGCACCATCAGGTCGGCCCACGACAGGGCGTTGCCGTACTTGTGCTTGATCGGCTGCAGGAGGCGCCGCGACTTGTCGGTGTTGCCGTTGTCCCACCAGCTCGAGATCGGGGCGAAGCGCTGCATGCCGGTGCCGGCGCCGCCGCGCCCGTCGGCGATCCGGTAGGTGCCGGCCGAGTGCCAGGCCATGCGGATCATCTGCGGGCCGTAATTGCCGTAGTCGGACGGCCACCACTCCACCGATGAGGTCAGGAACTGCTTGATGTCGCGCTTGAGCGCGTCGAAGTCGATCTTGGCGAACTCGGCCGCGTAGTCGAAATCCGGGCCGAGGGGATCGGCCGCCAGCCCGTTCTGGTGGAGCACCTCCACCCGCAGGCGATGAGGATACCAGTTCTCCAGCGTCGGCCGGTTGCCGTGGGCGCCGCCGATCCGGTCGCCGCCGAACGGACACTGGCCTGCCATGTGAAACGACGTCGTGTCCGTCTTGTCGATCGTCTCGCTCATCGGGTGGTCCCCCTAGGTGTTGAGTCGCCGTGGACGGCCCCGCGCCCGGAGGGCGACGGGGACGGGACGGTGCAGCGGTCCGAACCCTCGGGACATTCCCGTCACGCTCGAAGCTGCTGACGAAATGAGGCGGCCCCCGGCGGGATCAAGTTCGGAGTGCCCGGAAGTCTCACCCGCGGCTGTGACGGGATGTCCCGTAATCGAGGCGATGACGTCCTCGTGATCCGGAGACTGGCGACACGGCCGGACGATTTCGCGGTGACGCGTCGGCATCTCGTGATCGACGAGCCCGCCGCCACCGTCGCGCGGCAGCACAGGGAAGGACTACCCTGATCCCGGGGCGCGCGGCGGCGCGGGCCGACCCGGCGGCATCCGCGCCCGCGCGACAAAGGCCATTGGCTGCGCCCGGCGATGGTCATACAGTCATACACATGACCGCCACGTCCGCGCCGCAGCCCGATCTCCGCCTGCCACTCTACCAGCGCCTGCGGGACCAGATCGCCTTCCAGATCGCCCGCAACGTCTGGCGGTCGGGCGAACCGATCCCCACGGAGGCGGAACTGGCGGCGACCCACCGCGTCGCCATCGGCACCGTGCGCAAGGCGATCGACGTCCTCGTCGCCGACGGCCTCGTCGAGCGGCAGCAGGGTCGCGGCACCTTCGTCCGGCGGCCGCGCTTCGACCGGTCCCTGTTCCGGTTCTTCCGGCATCTCGGCCCGGACGGCACCCAGGCCGTGCCGGAGGGGCGGATCCTGTCGCGCGAGGCCTGCCCGGCCCCCGCGACCGTCCGGGAGGCCCTCGGGCTGGACGCGCGCGGCGACGCGATCCGGCTGATCCGGACACGCCACCTCCAGGGCCGCCCGATCCTGTCCGAGACGATCTGGCTGCCGGCCGCGCGGTTCGCGCCGCTCCTCCAGGCCCCGCTGACGGAGATCGGCGACCTCCTCTATCCCGCCTACGAGCGCCTCTGCGGCGAGATCGTCGCCCGCGCCGAGGAGACCCTGACCGTCGGCATCGCCGACGCGACCGACGCGGGGCGCCTCGCGATCGCCGACGGGGACCCGGTCGTCGTCATCGAGCGCCTCGCCTTCGGCTTCGATGCGCGCCCGATCGAGTGGCGGGTGACGCGCGGCGCCGCCCGGGACTTCCGGTATCACGTCGACATACGCTGAAAGGCCGGCGCCTTGACGTGCCGGCCGGCGCGTGCTCATCTATTCATATAAATGACTAGTCCTCTTCGGAGGACGGAGGAAAGCCCGTGTTCCGCTGGTACCGAGAGGTCGGTCCGGCCGAGCGTCGCACCTTCTGGGCCTGTCTGGGCGGGTGGTCGCTCGACGCCCTGGACGTGCAGATGTTCAGCCTCGCCATTCCCGCGCTGGTCGCGAGCTTCGGCCTGAGCCGCTCGGAGGCCGGCGTGATCGGCGCGGTCACGCTCGTGGCGGCGGCGATCGGCGGCTGGCTCGGCGGCCTCGCGGCGGATCGGATCGGCCGCGTCCGGGCCCTCCAGATCACGGTGCTGTGGTTCGCGGTCGCGACCTTCCTGGCGGCCTTCGCGCAGAGCTTCGCCCAGCTGCTGACCCTGAAGGCGCTGCAGGGGATCGGCTTCGGCGCCGAGTGGGCGGCCGGCGCCGTGCTGATGGCGGAGGCGATCCGGCCCGAGCACCGGGGCCGGGCGCTGGGCGCTGTCCAGGGCGGCTGGGCGCTCGGCTGGGGCGCGGCCGTGCTCCTGTCCACGGCGGCGTTCGCGGTGCTCGATCAGGAGACGGCCTGGCGAGCCCTGTTCGCCTGCGGCCTCGCGCCGGCGCTCCTCCTGCTCTACCTCCGCCGCTCCGTCCCCGAGCCGGTCCGGTCCGTGGCAGGGCCGGCGCCGTCACGGGCCGGAGGGCTCGCGATCTTCGCGCCCGGCCTGCGCCGGATCACGGTGCTCGCGACGCTGCTCGGCCTCGGCGCCCACGGGGGCTTCCACGCCCTGTTCACGTGGCTGCCCACCTACCTGAGCGTCGAGCGCGGCGCCTCGGTCCTCGGCACCGGGCTCTACCTCGCCATCATCATCGCGGCCTTCGGCCTGGGCTGCCTCGTCGCCGGCGGCCTCGTGGACCGGCTCGGCCGCCGCCGGACCGTGGCGCTCTACGCCGCCGGCTGCATGGCCCTGGTCGTCCTCTACCTGCTGCTGCCGGTCGGCGGGACGGGCCTGCTCCTCCTCGGGGCACCGCTGGGCTTCTGCACGGCCGGCATCCCCGCGAGCCTCGCGGCGCTGTTCAGCGAACTCTTCCCGGACGGGCTGCGCGGGACCGGGATGGGCTTCTGCTACAACGCCGGCCGCCTCGCCTCCGGCCTGCTGCCCCTCGGCGTCGGCCTGCTCAGCGAGATCCTCGGCCTCGGCCCGGCGATCGGCCTGTCGGCCCTCGGCGCCTACGGGCTCGTCCTCCTCGCCGTCGCGCTCCTGCCGGATCGGCAGTCCGGCGGCGCGCTGATCCCCCAGACCGTGAGATGATCCGATGAACCGGCGCCTCTTCTGCCGCACCCTGCTCGCGGGCGGCGTCACGCTCGCGCTTCCCGTCCGCGGCCGCGCGGCCGGGACCGCCGTCGCCGCCGACGACGGCGTCGCGGCGGTGGACACCCACGCCCACGTCTTCACCCGCTCCCTCACCCTCACGGGCGACCGGCGCTACGCCCCCGACTACGACGCGAGCATCGCCGATTACCGCGCCATGCTGGACCGGAACGGCATGGCCCGCGGCGTGCTGATCCAGCCGAGCTTCCTCGGCACCGACAACGGCTACATGGTCTCGGCCCTGCGCTCCGCGCCGGAGCGACTGCGCGGCATCGCCGTGCTGGCCCCGGAGGCCGAGACCGCGACCCTGCGCGACCTCGCCGGGCAGGGCGTCGTCGGCCTGCGCCTCAACCTGATCGGCCGGCCGGACCCGGATTTCGCCAGCCCGGTCTGGCGCGCCCACCTCGCGCGCGTCGCGGATCTCGGCTGGCAGATCGAGGTCCAGGCCGAGGCGCGGCGCCTCGCGCAGCTCCTGCCGCCGCTGATCGCGGCGGGCGTCCCCGTGGTGGTCGACCATTTCGGCCGGATCGACCCCGCCCTCGGCATCGCCGATCCGGGCTTCGCCAACCTGCTCGGCTTCGGTCGCGGCGGCCGCGTCTGGGTCAAGCTCTCGGGCGCCTACCGCATCGGCAGCGGCGAGGCCGGCCGGCAGACGGCGGTGCAGGCCGCCGAGCGCCTGCGCGGCGCCTTCGGGGCGCGGCGCCTGCTCTGGGGCAGCGACTGGCCGCACACGCAGTTCGAGACCAAGGCCAGCCCCGCCGAGGCCCGGCGCGACCTCGACGCCTGGGTGCCGGACCCGGCCGAGCGCCGGATCGTCCTGGCCGAGACGCCCGCCGAACTCTTCCGCTTCGACCGCTAGGCCGAGGCGGCCCCGCCCGAATTCCAGCGAGGACAGGACCATGGCAACACCGACCATGCCACACGCGGCGGACGCGGCCGCCTTCGAGAGCCGAACGATGCGGAAGGTCGGCCTGCGCCTGATCCCCTTCCTCGTGCTCTGCTACTTCATCGCCTACGTCGACCGGGTGAATGTCGGCTTCGCGGCGCTGACCATGAACCACGATCTCGGCCTCTCCGCCGCGGCCTTCGGCCTGGGCGGCGGCCTGTTCTTCGTGGCCTACGTCCTGTTCGAGGTGCCGAGCAACCTCGCCATGGAGCGCGTCGGCGCGCGGATCTGGATCGCGCGGATCATGATCACCTGGGGACTCGTCGGCATCGGCTCGGCCTTCGTCACCGGTCCGCTGAGCTTCGCCACCGCCCGCTTCCTGCTCGGCGCGGCCGAGGCCGGGTTCTTCCCCGGCGTGATCCTGTACCTGACCTACTGGTTCCCCAAGGCCTACCGGGCGCGGATCGTGGCGATGTTCATGGTCGCGATCCCGCTCTCCAGCTTCTTCGGCTCGCCGCTCTCGGCGGCGCTGCTCACCCTCGACGGCGCCGCGTCCCTGCGCGGCTGGCAGTGGCTGCTGATCATGGAGGCGGTCCCGGCCGTCCTGCTCGGCGTCGCCGCCCTCGCGCTGCTGCCGAGCCGGCCGGCCGAGGCGACCTTCCTCACCCCGGCGGAGCGCGGCTGGCTGACGGACCGGCTGGAGACCGAGCGGCGCGCCGCCGAGGCGAGCGCCGGGCACCACGCCCACGGCCTCGCGGCGGTCTGGGCGGTGCTCGCGAGCCGGCAGGTCTGGCTGCTCGCCGTGGTCTACGCGGGCAGCTCGGCCACCAGCAACACGCTGTCGCTGTGGATGCCGCAGATCCTCAAGGGGTTCGGCCTCAGCAACCTGCAGACCGGCCTGCTGAACATGATCCCGTTCGGCATCGCCTCGGTCTTCATGATCGTCTGGGGCCTGCGGGCGGACCGCAGCGGCGAGCGGATCTGGAGCACGGCCCTGCCGCTGGCGCTGACCTCGGCGAGCTTCGCCCTGACCCTCCTGACGGGCTCCCTCTGGGTCACGCTGGTCCTGCTGTCGCTGGTCCTGCTCGGCAACTACGCGATCAAGGGCCCGTTCTTCGCCCTCGCCACGGAGACGCTGCCGCCGGCCCAGACGGCCGCCGGCATCGCGGCGATCAACACCCTGGCGCATCTCGGCACCGGGGCGATCACCTCGCTGATCGGCGTGCTGCGCGAGCAGACCGGCAGCTTCCCCGTCGCCCTGCTGCCGCTCTGCGCGCTCACGGGCGTCGGCTGCGCCCTGGTCTTCTGGATCGGCCGGCACCAGCCGCGGGCGGCGACCGTCGGGGCGGCCCCGTCGATCGCCCGGGGCTGAGGCGGCGGCCCGTCAGGTCGGCTGGCCGAGGATCCCCAGGATCTCCCGGCGCAGCCGCACGATCTCGGCATCGTCGCGGTGGCGCGGATAGGGCGCCGCGACGGGCAGCTCGGCCCGGATCGCGGCCGGGCGGTCGGAGAGCACGATCACGCGCTCGGCCAGCACCAGCGCCTCCTCGACGTCGTGGGTGACGAGGAGCGCGGTGAAGCGCTTCTCCTGCCAGAGCCGCAGGATCTCGGCCTGCATGGCGAGCCGCGTCAGGGCGTCGAGCTTGCCCAGCGGCTCGTCGAGGAGCAGCAGCCGCGGCGCGTTGACGAGCGCCCGGGCGAGGGCCGCCCGCTGCGCCATGCCGCCGGAGAGCTGGTGCGGGTAGACGTCGGCGAAGCCCGTGAGGCCGACGAGCCCCAGCGCCTGGTCGACGAGGGCCGCCCGCGACCGCCCGACGCCGCGGGCCTCCAGCCCCAGGGCGACGTTGCCGCGCACGGTCCGCCACGGATAGAGCGTCGGGTCCTGGAAGACGAGGAGCCGGGACGGGTCCGGCCCCTCGACGAGGTCGCCGTCGACCCGGATCGCGCCCTGGTCGGGCGGCTCCAGGCCGGCGACGAGCCGCAGCAGGGTGGACTTGCCGCAGCCCGAGGGGCCGAGCAGCGCCACGAAGCCGCCGGGCTCCACGTCGAGGCTCACCCGGTCGAGGACCGGCAGCGGCGCCCCGCGGATCGCGAAGGCGTGGCTGACGGCCTCGACCGCCAGGCGGGCCCCGGCGCTCTGAGTGGCGGGGCGTTCGAGGATCGCGGCGGCTACCATTGCACCAGCCCCTTCTGCCACGCGAGCAGGCGGTCGCGCAGGCGGAACAGCAGCGTGATCAGGGAGGAGCACATCAGCGCCATCACGATCAGCGCCGCGTACATGTTGGCGTAGGCGGCCCAGCCCTGCGCCCACTGGAGGTACCAGCCGAGACCGGACTTCACGCCGAGCATCTCGGCGACGACCAGCACCGCGAAGGAGCCGCCGAGCCCCATGAACAGCCCGACGAAGACGTGCGGCAGCGCCGCCGGGATCGCCACGCGCAGGATCAGGAAGCCGCGCGAGGCGCCGAGCGTCCGCGCCACGTCGAAATAGGCCTTGTTGACGCCCGCCACCCCCGACCAGGTCAGCACCGTGACCGGGAAGCCGGTGGCCAGCGCCACCAGGAAGGTGCTGGCCGACCACGAGGACGGGAAGACGAAGAAGGCGAGCGGCAGCCACGCCGTGGCCGGCAGCGGCCCGACGAAGCGCAGCACCGGATGGGCCCAGTAGCCCACCGCCCTGAAGGTGCCGATGGCGACGCCCAGGACGAAGCCGGTCGCCGCCCCGATGGCGTAGCCGCCGGAGAGCAGGATCAGGGAGTTGAGGATGCTGCCGCCGAGCTTCGGCCAGTCGTCGAGGAAGACTTCCAGGATCGCCTGGGGCGAGGGGAAGAACGGCATCGGCAGCAGGGCGAGCTTCGCCGTGACCGCCTCCCAGGCGGTCAGCGCCAGGGCAAGCGCCGCGAGCCAGGGGCTCCCGTGCCGCAGCCGCGACCCGAGTGTGCCGAGGCGGCCGGCCACGGGCGCGAGGGCCAGGAGGGCGAGGCCGAGCGCCGCCGCGCCGGAGCCGAGGGCCGCGGTCTCGGGCAGGTCGTCCGCCTCGGGCAGGCCGAGGGTCACGCCGGCCAGGGCGAGCCAGGCGCCGCCCGCGAGGACGATCCGCCAGGGCGGCCGCGGCAGCCTTCGGGACGGGGCGGCGGCCCGCGGGGCGACGCCGGCGGTGATGCTTCCGGACATGGCGCGCCTCAACTCAGCACGTCGGCGTAGATCCGCTCGGCGAACTTCGCCGTGTCGGTGGACCGCCGCAGGACGTTCACCTGCTTCAGCTCGTCCCCGTAGAGCGCGAGCTGCTGCTTGAGATCGCCGCCGACCGGGCTGTCGCCGTGCTGCTGGCTGCGCAGCATCGCGGCGAGATCCGCGATCGAGCCCTTGCCGCCGTAGCCGGAGAAGGCCCGGGCCGCGGCCTCGGGATCCCGGTGGACGGCGTGGCCGCCCTCCAGGATCGCCCGGGTCAGCGCGCGCGCCACCGCGCGGTCGTTCCGGATCAGGCTGCCGCGGGCGGCCACGACGCAGCAGGTGCGAGTGGCGAACTCGCCCGACAGGTTGGTGGCGACCTCGGTGAAGCGCGGGTCCTTCAGCCAGATCCAGGTCCGCGGGTCGGAATCGGCCAGCGCCTGCGCCTCGCCCTTCTCGACCGCGAGGTTGAGCAGGTCGGCCGGGTACTGCCGCCACTCCACCCCGCTCTCCGGGTCGATCCCCGCCTTGGCGAGCAGCAGGCCGAAGAAGTTCTTGGCCGGGCTCGCCTGGTCGCTGATCGCGATGGTCTTGCCCTTCAGCCCGGCGATGTCGGCGATGCCAAAGGATTTGGCGCTGAGCAGCCGCAGGCAGCCGCCGTGCAGCCCCGCGGTGATCTTCACGTCGAAGCCCTGCTCCAGGGGCTTGAGCCAGCGCAGGGCCATGCCGATCCCGGCATCGGCCTTGCCGGTGGCGATCGCCTCCAGCAGGGCCTCGGTCGAGCCGCCGAAATTGACGAACTCCACGTCGAGGCCGTGCCGGGCGAAGATCCCCTGCTCCTTGGCGAGCGGCGCGGCCGCCGTGCAGATGGCTGTGGCGTTCCAGGCCAGCTTCACGGTCCGGAGCGGGCCCGCGGGCGCCTCCGCGGCGGCGGGCCGGCAGAGCGGGCCGGGGTCGAACGGTGCCCCCGGCCCGGGCGCCCAGGCCCGGCCGGTGCCCATGCCGAGGCCGAGCGGCAGGGCCGCGGCCGCGGCGCCGACCTGCAGCAGGCGCCGCCGGGAGGGCGCGGGATCGGAGGAGGGGCTGCCCGGTCGGGAGGGCGCTTCGGTCATCTCGGGTCTCCGGGCCGCGCGGCGGGAACGGCGCGCGTCACCGCTCCGGTGGCGCCACCGGGCGGATCTGGCGTCCTCGTCTTCGGGAATGATCCGTCGAGGGATCAGGGTGCCGAGTATTCGATCGCTGCGAGACCGAGTCAACGAAAGCGTTTCCTCTATTTTCGCGCGATCGGGTAAGATCATTCACGGATCGGCGCCGTCGCGCGGCGCTCGGGCGGCTCGGCTCATCGGCGCGGGGCGTCGTTCGTCTGTCTCTCGATGATGGGATGCCGAACGATGACGGGGAAAGGCTCGATGCCGGCCCCCTGTGGGCGGAGACACGTTCTTCTTCGCCGTCCGACGACGCGGCAACATCCTCCTGCCGATCCATGAATATTCGGAACGGCATTCCGTTGACGCGACCCGGGTCCGGGCGGACCATCGCGGCTCCCGGGATGGCGCCGCGCGGCCGCCCGCCGATCACGTCGCCGAACACCCCATGACCGTCGCCGTCCCGCCCCCCGACATCGTCCGCAGCCTCGCCGGACGGCTCGCCGCCCGCGCGGCCGACCACGACCGCGCGGGGACCTTCCCGCACGATTCCCTCGCGGCGCTCCGGGAGGCCGGGCTCCTGGCCCTCACCGTGCCGCGGCGTCTCGGCGGCGGCGGTGCGGGTCTCGCGCGGGCCGCCGCTCTGGTGCGCGCGCTCGGCGCCGCCGATCCGGCGACCGCCCTGGTCGTGGCGATGCAGTACCTCCAGCACGGGCTGATCCACCGGCCCGACACCCCGTGGCCGCGCGCGCTCGCCGACGCGGTCGGCGCGGCGGCGGTGGCGCGGGGGGCGCTGATCAACGCCCTGCGGGTCGAGCCGGAACTCGGGACGCCCGCGCGGGGCGGCCTGCCGGCCACGGTGGCCCGCCGCGACGGCGCGGGCTGGCGGATCTCCGGGCACAAGATCTACGCGACCGGGGCGCCGGGGCTCGCCTACGGCCTCGTCTTCGTCCGCACCGACGAGGCGGAGCCGCGCACCGGCACCGTCCTGGTGCCGTTCGACGCGCCGGGCATCCGCATCGCCGAGACCTGGGACCATCTCGGCCTGCGCGCCTCCGGCAGCCACGACGTCCACTTCACGGACGTGCCGATCCCCGGGGACCACGCCGTCGACCTTCGGCCGCCCGGCGGCTGGTCGGGGCCCGATCCCTGGCAGCAGGCCTGGAGCTGCACCCTGCTCGCGGCCCTCTACGACGGCGTGGCCCGGGCGGCGCAGGACTGGTTCACCGGCTTCCTGCGGGCGCGCCGGCCCGGCAGCCTCGGGGCGCCGCTCGCGAGCCTGCCGCGCTTCCACGAGGCGGTCGGCGAGAACGAGCGGCTGCTCGCCGTCAACGCGCGCCTCGTCGCCGGGCTCGCCGCCGAGGTCGACGCGGGACATCCCCCGCCGCCGCGCGAGTCCGGCTTCGTGAAGCTCACCGCCACGGAGAACGCCGTCGCGGCGGTCCAGCGCGCCGCGGAGCTGTCCGGCAACGCCGGCCTGTCCCGGGCGAACCCGCTGGAGCGGCACCTGCGCGACGTCCTGTGCGCGCGCATCCACTGGCCGCAAGGGGATGCCGTCCGCGCCGCCGCCGGCAGGGCCGCCCTCGGCGCCTGAACCCGCCCTCGACCCGGAGATCGCCCCATGAGCCTGCTTCCCCCCGACGCCGTCGAGTTCATCGGCTTCGTCGCCCCCCGCCACACCTCCGAGATCCACCCGGCGGTGGGGCCGTCCATCGACCGCGACTACCTGAAGCTCCTGGCGCAGGCGCACGAATGGGGCGGGTTCGACCGGGTGCTGGTGGCCTTCCACGCGACCACGCCGGACGCGCTGCTGCTCGCCGGGCAGGTCGCCGCCGTGACCGAGCGGCTGGGGCTGATGATCGCCCACCGCACCGGATTCACGGCGCCCACCGTGGCGGCGCGGCAATTCGCGACCCTCGACCAGCTCACCGGCGGCCGGGTCGCGATCCACGTGATCAGCGGCGGCGACGACCGGGAACTCGCCCAGGACGGCGACCACCTCACCAAGGACGCGCGCTACGCCCGCACCCGGGAGTTCCTCGACATCGTCCGGCAGAGCTGGACCGCCGCGGAGCCGTTCGACTACGCGGGCGATCACTACCGGGTGGAGCGCGGCTTCTCCGAGGTGAAGCCGGTGGACGCGATCCCGGTCTATTTCGGCGGCGCCTCGCCGGCGGCGCTGGCCGTGGCCGGCCGCCACGCCGACACCTACGCCCTCTGGGGCGAGACACACGCGCAGGTCGCCGAGCTGATCGGCCGGGTGCGGGCGGCGGCCGCGCCCCACGGGCGGGCGCCGCGCTTCAGCCTGTCGGTCCGGCCGATCCTGGCCGAGACGGAGGCGCGCGCCTGGGAGCGCGCCGAGGACATCCTGGCCCGGACCCGGGCCGTCCGGGCCGCCAAGGGCCTCGGCCCGGCGGCGACGCCGCAGAACGAGGGCTCGAGACGACTCCTCGCGGCGGCGGCCGCGGGGCCGCGCCACGACAAGCGCCTGTTCACCGCCATCGCGGCCGAGACTGGCGCGGCGGGCAACTCGACCGCCCTGGTCGGCACCCCCGAGCAGGTCGCCGACGCCCTGCTCGACTATCACGACCTGGGCGTGCGGACCTTCCTGATCCGCGGCTTCGACCCGCTGGAGGACGCGCTCCAGTACGGCCGGGCGCTGCTGCCCGCCGTCCGGGACGCCCTCGGGCGCCGCGGCGCCGCCGAGGCCGCCTGATGCGCGCCGTCATCCTCGCCCTGCTGGCGCTCCTGGCGGTCCGGCCGGCGCACGCGCAGGAGGTGCTGCGGGTCGGCGACCAGCGCGGCAACGCCCGCGCGCTGATGGAGGCGGCCGGCGTGCTCGACGGGCTGCCCTACCGGCTCGACTGGAGCGAGTTCCCGGCGGCCGCGCCCCTGCTCGAGGCGCTGAACGCCGGCGCGATCGACGCGGGCGGCGTCGGCGACGCGCCCTTCACCTTCGCGGCCGCCGCCGGGGTGCCGGTGAAGGCCTTCCTGGCCTTCCGCAACCGGCAGGACGGGCTGGCGATCCTCGTGCTCAAGGAATCGCCCCTCCGCACCGTGGCCGACCTGAAGGGCAAGCGCGTCGCGACGAACCGCGGCTCGATCGGCCATCAGGTGGTCCTGGCGGCGCTGGAGGAGGCGGGCCTGCCCGCCGACAGCGTGACCTTCAGCTTCCTACCCCCGGCCGACGCCAAGATCGCCCTGGCCTCCGGGGCGGTCGACGCCTGGGCGACCTGGGAGCCCTACACCTCCACGGCGGAGCTCGCCGGCCTCGTCCGGGTGATCCGCGACGGCAACGGCATCACCCCGGGCCTGACCTTCGCGGTGGCGAGCGACGACGCGATCCGGACCAAGCGGGCGCTGCTCGCCGATTTCGGCGCACGCCTCGCCCGCGCCCGGGCCTGGGCCCTGAAGGATCCGGCGCCCTACGC
Organism: Methylobacterium sp. A52T; assembly: GCF_053346095.1. NCBI lineage: Bacteria > Pseudomonadati > Pseudomonadota > Alphaproteobacteria > Hyphomicrobiales > Methylobacteriaceae > Methylobacterium > Methylobacterium sp. A52T. The sequence goes on from NZ_JBKFBI010000039.1 coordinate 31,562, forward strand.
GTCCGTCTGGTCGAAGCTCATCGGCCTGCCGGAGGCGGTGCCGCTGCGCTGGTTCGGCCGCGCCGCCTACCGGGCCGTCCCGATCGACGCGTCCGTGATCGCCGACGAGCAGCGCAACATCGATCTCTACGTCCGCGCCGGGCTGATCCCGAAGGCCCGCGCGCCGCGGGCCGAGGCGATCCTCGACGCGAGCTTCTCGCAAACCGCCGCCGCCGTGCAATGATGGCGCGGGAGGACCCGACATGCACGACCACGGCGACGACCACGGCCACAGCCACGATCATGGCCACGCGCACGATCACGCCCACCCTCACGCCCGCGACGACGGGGCGTCCGAGCGCTGGAAGCACGACGGCGTTCGGGTGATCCCCGGCGACCGCCTCGACGCCAACACCGCGCAGACGCCCGGCATGTACCGGCAGGCCGCGATCAACGCCGCCCGGGTCGGCGCCCAGAAGATCTGGGCCGGCACGGTGGCGATCCAGCCCGACGCCAAGACCGGCGTGCACCACCACGGCGAACTGGAGAGCGTGATCTACGTGGTCTCGGGCCGCGCCCGGATGCGCTGGGGCGACAGGCTCGAATACGTCGCCGAGGCCGGGCCGGGCGACTTCATCTTCGTGCCGCCCTTCGTGCCGCACCAGGAGATCAACGCCTCGACCGACGAGCCCCTGCACTGCGTGCTGGTGCGCTCCGACAACGAGGCGGTGGTGGTCAACCTGCCCGACGTCGAGGCCGCCGAGGCGCCCGAGACGGTGTACTGGGTCGACCCGATCCACAAGCATCCGTGAGAGACCGGAGACGGCAGCGATGAGCCGGGACCGCCAGCTGCATCTCGGCGCCTTCATGCGCCCGGTCGGCATCCACACCGCGTGGTGGCGCTATCCGGGCGGCTATCCGGACGCGAACTTCAACTTCGAGCACCTGGCGCACTTCGCCCGGCGGCTGGAGGCCGCGAAGTTCGACGCGTTCTTCATGGCCGACCACCTCGCGGTGATGAACATGCCGGTGGCGGCGCTCCGCCGCTCGGCCACCGTCACGTCGTTCGACCCGCTGACCCTGCTGCCGGCGCTCGCCGTGCTCACCGAGCGGATCGGCCTGATCGCCACCGCGTCGACCACCTACAACGAGCCCTACCACGTCGCCCGCAAGTTCGCCTCGCTCGACCACATCTCGAAGGGGCGGGCCGGCTGGAACCTCGTCACCTCCGGCAACCCGGACGAGGCCCTGAATTTCGGCCGCGACGCCCATCTGGAGCACGCCACCCGCTACGCCCGCGCCCGCGAGTTCTTCGACGTGGTCACCGGCCTGTGGGATTCCTTCGCCGACGACGCCTTCACGATGGATCCGGCGAGCGGCCTGTTCTTCGATCCGGCGAAGATGCGCGCCCTCGACCACCGCGGCGACTTCCTGAAGGTGAGGGGGCCGCTCAACGTCGCCCGGCCGGTCCAGGGCTGGCCGGTGATCGTCCAGGCCGGCGCCTCCGAGGCCGGCAAGCAGATCGCCGCCGAGACCGCCGAGATGGTGTTCGGCGCGGCCTCGACCCTGGAGGCGGCGCGGGCCTTCTACGCCGACGTGAAGGGCCGGATGCCGGCGGCGGGGCGCGACCCGGACCAGCTCAAGATCCTGCCCGGCTGCTTCATCGTCCTGGGCGAGACGGAGGACGAGGCGCAGGCCAAGAAGGCGCGCCTCGACGACCTCGTCCATCCCGACAGCGGCCTCGCCAACCTCTCGGTCCGCCTCGGCGTCGACGCGACGGGCTTCGACCTCGACGCGCCGCTCCCGGAACTCCCCGACAGCAACGCCAGCAAGAGCGGGCAGGCCCAGATCGTCGACTACGCCCGGCGCACCGGCGCGACCGTGCGGGAACTCGCCCGCAAGGTCGGCGGCTACGGCGGCCTGCAGATGGTCGGCACGGCCGCGCAGGTGGCCGACCGCATGGAGGAGTGGCTGGAGACCCGCGCCTGCGACGGCTTCAACGTGATGTTCCCGTTCGTGCCCGAGGGGCTCGACGACGTGGTCGACCGGCTGGTGCCGGAGCTGCAGCGGCGCGGGCTGTTCCGCCGGGACTACGCGGGGACGACGCTGCGCGACCATCTCGGCCTCGCGCGGCCGGCCAACCGCTTCTTCTCGCCCGACGCCCCGCCTGACGCTCCGGCTCGGCCAGGAGGCTGATCGACCCGCCGCGCGGGCCGGCGCGGGCCGGCGCGGGCCCGCGCCGTCGGGGCGCGTGGCGGATCAGGCGAACGGCGCGAACCTCCGGTCGGGTCGCGCGGTTATTCTCGGATCGTCGCGCGCGGATGGGAGGGGATCGTGCCCGAGGCTGTTCCGCCCCTCTCCGGGTGCCGCGTCCTCGTCGTGGAGGACGAGTATCTCATCGCCAGCGAGGTCAAGCGCTGGTTGCGCAGCGCCGGGGCCGAGGTGATCGGCCCGGTCCCGCGCGCGGATCTCGCCCTGGACCTGATCGCCGAGCAGACGCCCGACGCCGCGGTGCTCGACGTGAATCTGGGCGACGGGAACAGCGTCTATCCGGTCGCCGAGCGTCTCGGCGTCCTCGGCGTGCCGTACTTGTTCGCCACCGGCGACGTGCGGGTCACCGGCGCCCCGGCCCAGGCGAGCCGGCCCATCCTGGAGAAGCCGTTCGTGGCGGCGGAGCTGGTCCGGGCCGTGACCCGGCTCGTCGCGGCCGCCTGAGGCCGCCGCGCCGCCCGCCCGGCCTCAGAGGGGGCCCGGCCCCGGATGCGGGCCCATGCGCCGGCGGTCGTGCTCGATGGCGAAGACGTGGGCGTAGAGGTTCGCGACCCAGCCCCGCCCCTCGACCGTGAGGTCGAGGAACCGGATCGCGTCCCCGATCACGGGCTCGATCTTGCCCCAGAAGAACGACGGGTAGCGCTCCGCGAGGTCGGCCGGGCTGTCGTAGCCGAGTTCCGCGTTGACGCCGATCTCGGCGAATTCGTGGAACAGGGCATTCAATTTGCGCGGGTAGAGCGGGTCGCCGAGCTGCCCGATCAGGTCGGCCGCCCGCAGCAGCCCGGCCTCGGTCCCGGTCTCGCGATGGGAATCGTCCTCGGGGACCGGGAAGCGGGTCAGCTCGATCGCCCGGATGACCCGGGACGCGTCGACGAGATCGTGCGTGCCGAAGCGCTCCTGCACGGCCAGCTTCGAGCGCTCCACGTGGTAGGGCGCCAGCGCCGCGTCCGAGGCGCCCCGGGGCAGGCTGACGGTCGTGCCCTGCGCATCGATGACGAAGGCCTGCAGCCGGTCTCCGGCGCAGACGCCGCGCACGTAGCCGATGTCGTGGTAGAGGGCGGCCAGGATCATGTGCAGCCAGTCCTCGGGCGTGATGCCCTGCTGCAGGAAGCGGCCGCGGAGGATGTCCTGGGCGACCAGGGTGACGAGGGCCGTGTGGTCGCCGTCGTGGTAGAGGGCGTCGCTCCCGACGATCCGCTCGATCGTCAGGCGCGCCGCGGCCTCGATGATCTCGGCGTAGCGCGGCTCCCGGCTGCCGAAGGTCCGCTGGTAGGTCAGGGCCAGGTGCTCGCCGAGGGCGTCGGCGAGCATCTTGGTCGCGTCGAACATGGGATCCTCGCCGTCAGCTGCGTCGGGCGGCGCCGCGCCCGGCCGGGTCGATGGAGATCACGCGGATCGCCCCCCGCGATCGACGAGCCGCTCCTCGAGATAGGCCGCCGCGTCCGCGTAGAGTTCGTAGCGGCGCAGCAGCACCGCCCGCTTCTCGGCCTTCGTGGCCGCGTCGAGCTTGGCGCGGGCCCTGTCGGCGCGGGCGCGCAGCTTCCCGGCGAGCCTCTCGAAGGCGGCATCGATGCGCGCGCCGACCTTCTCGCCCTCGGCGCGCGCCGCATCCGGGTCGTCCCGTCGGCGCTTCGGCGCGGCCCTCTTCGCTTCTCCAGCCATGACGCATCTCCGGTCGCCCCGATCGGTGGCGGAACCGTATGACGGAACGATCACGGGCGCGACATGGGATCGGCCGCCGCGGGCGCGGCGCTTTCTCAGGCGTGTCACGGAACGCTGCTCTAGCTCGGCCCCGCGACGCGCAGGAGAACCGGCGATGCGGCCCGACGACAGCTCTGCCCCGGATGCCACCTCGGATGCCACCCTGGAGGCGATCCGGCGTGACCTCGCCGACAGCTACGACGAGGAGCTGGAACTCGGCCTCGAGGAGGATCGCCTCGACTGGCTCGCGGCCGAGCTCGGCGGCGCGCCGCCCGATCGTCTCGACCGCAAGGTCTATTTCCGCGCGCTGCTCCGGCTGCAGCACGAGCTGGTCCGGCTCCAGGACTGGGTGCAGGATCGGAAACTGCGCGTGGTCGTGCTGTTCGAGGGCCGCGACTCGGCCGGCAAGGGCGGCGTGATCAAGCGGATCACCCAGCGCCTCAACCCCCGCGTCTGCCGCGTCGCCGCCTTGCCCGCCCCGAGCGAGCGCGAGCGGACGCAATGGTATTTCCAGCGCTACGTCTCCCATCTGCCCGCCGGCGGCGAGATCGTGCTGTTCGACCGCTCCTGGTACAACCGCGCCGGCGTCGAGCGGGTCATGGGCTTCTGCACCGAGGCGGAGGTCGAGGAGTTCTTCCGGTCGGTCCCCGAGTTCGAGCGCATGCTGGTGCGCTCCGGCATCGTCCTGGTGAAATACTGGTTCTCGATCACCGATGCCGAGCAGGAATTCCGCTTCCGGATGCGGATCCACGACCCGCTCAAGCAGTGGAAGCTGTCGCCCATGGACGTCGAGTCGCGGCGCCGCTGGGAGGACTACACCCGGGCCAAGGAGGACATGCTGGCGCGGACCCATATCCCCGAGGCGCCCTGGTGGGTGGTCGAGGCAGTCGACAAGCGACGGGCCCGCCTGAACTGTATCAGCCACCTGCTCGACCAGATTCCCTACGGCAGCGTGGAGCACCCGGCGGTCCATCTGCCCGAGCGCCTGCGGCACGCGGACTACGTGCGCGGCCCGGTTCCCGCCGCGATGATCGTGCCGGCCGCGTACTGATCGCGGCGCGGAGACGGCGCGGGAGTCGTGATCCTGTCGCGGTGGCGCGGCTACAGCGACGCCATGGCGAAGCGCCCCATGACTCTCGACCTGTTCACGACCCTGGATATCGTCGATGACGACGTCTCGGCCGTCGTCGACGCCTATCTGGCGGATCCCACGCCCGGTTCGGTGGCGTTCGGGGACGGCTTCCGCATCGACCCCGCGGCCGCAGTGGCCTCGCATCCCTTCGCCCGGACGCTGATCGATCAGCCCTGGGCCGATGCCGGGCTGCGCCGGGCCGCCATCCGCGCCGCCATCCTGCTGGCGGAGCCGGAGCGGGTCTGACCGGATCGGCCGCCTGTCGCGCGACGGTCGCGCGATCTTCGTGGGGCTGGCCTGCCGCTGTCATCGCGCTGGCCTGCCGCTGTCATGCGGCCGTCATGGGCGGGATGGCAGGTCGCCGCCACGGCGAACCTCCCGACCCTATGCCGCCACTCCGCCCGCCCGGTCCTGCCGTGGCGGGCTTTTGTATGCCCGCGGCTCGGCCATCGCGACGACGCGCGTCGAATCGGTGCGGGGTCCCGAGCCCGGGCGTCCGCGGCGCCGCGCCGCCGGATCCTACGCCTAAATCGGTAGGTGTGCCGACCTCCGACCACACGACGCCCGGTTGTAGTCTGGGGCGGAGACGGCGCGGATGAACGGCGCGCCTTCACGGTGAACGATCGGTTTACCCAAACCGCACAATTGCGCCGACCGCCCCGATCCGGGCGCGATCGGCGGGCGTTCTACGGGCAGGTCCACCGGAGACGTGCTGACATGCTGATCCTCAACCCGATGACCGGCCAGATGGTCGAGGTGCGCGTGCCCCGGCCGAAGCCGAAGGCCGCCTGAGCGCGCCATCTCTCCGTCCGCTTCCCCGCACGCCCGCGGCCCAGGCGGCGTGCCCCTCCAGCCCCGCACGACCCATGCTGCCGACCGATCTCGACCGACCCGCCGAACTGACCCTCTGGCCGGGCTACGCGCCGGCCCAGGTGGCCGTGTCGCACAGTTTCCCGACGCTGCGGGCCGCCCTCGCCGCGGCGGTCGCGGCGATCGACGCCGAGGATGCCAATCCCTGGATCATCACCGAGGGCGGCGACATCCTCGCTCCGGGATGGATCCGCGCGAACACCGCGGGCGCCGTGCTGCAGTAGCCGGACGTCAGCCGGCGAGCCGGTCGGCGCCGCGGTTGCGCCACCGGTACTCGCTCGGCGAGATCCCGTAGCTGTCCTTGAAGCGGCGGCTGAAATGGCTCTGGGTGCAGAAGCCGCAGCTGTAGGCCAGCTCTCCGACGGCCAGATGCGCGAAGCCGGGATCGGCGAGGCGCTGCGCGGCGGTCTCCAGCCGCCGCCGCCAGATCCAGTCGGCGATGTTGCGGTCCTGCTCGCGGAACAGGGCCTGGAGGTGGCGCAGCGACACGCCGACGGCCGCCGCGAGCCGGGCGGGGTCGAGATTCAGGTCGCCGAGATGGGCCTCGATGTGGGCCAGCGCGCGCTGGAAGATCAGGACGCCCTGGATGTTCTTGGGGGTCTCGTGCGCGAGGCGTTCCGCGATGCTCGCGACGATGAGATCGACGCCGACCGACGCCATGCGGTTCGACATGTCCGGCGTCAGGCGCTCCGCGTTGCGGACCAGTTCCTGGAAAAAGGTCGTGACCATCGACGTGCCGACCTGATCCGCGCCGATCGTGAGGCACGTGAACCGGCGCGTCGAGCCGAGGGCGCGCTCCAGGGCCGCGCGCGGCAGCTCGACGAACAGCGTCTGCGTGTCGACGTCGGAGGCCATCGTCGCCGGCCGACGGTCCATCACGACGATGTCGCCGGGATTCTGGATCGCGGTGCGGTCGTCCTGCGCGCTGAACACGCGGCCCTTGAGCGTGATCGCGACGTTCAGGGTCTCGTACTTGCCGTGCCGGCGGATCGTGTCCGGGGTCGCGACGGTGGTGACGGCGCTCTGCGTCACGCGCGTGATCAGCAGCGGCCCGACCTCCGCGGCCTCCAGCGTGCCGGTGAACGCGGGCGCCGCAGCGGGCGTAAGTTCGACCGGCACGATCCGCTCGAAGATCGTCTCACGCCAGAGGCGGAAACTGTCTTTCGGCTTGAAATCCGCCGTAGAGAACAAAGTCCTCATTGAAAATTCTTGTATTCATGCATCGCCGCGCGCGCTCGGGAAAACGGTAGCACGCTTTCAGGCAAGCGCAACGGCGCCGACCAACCTAAGAGGGTTCTCGACCTTGTCAGGAGCCCGTAACGTGTCCGATTCGTCCCTCGTCAGCCCTCAATCCAATATCGTGCTGACGGCAGGGCTCGTCGCCGCCTATGTATCGAACAATCGGGTTCCGACCGCCGACCTGCCGACCCTCATCGCGCAGTGTCACGACGCGATCACCGCGCTGGCCGCCAACGGGGCGGCGTCGATCGAGGCGGCGGGGGACACGGACGCGCTGCGCGACCGGCCTACCGCCGCGCAGATCCGCAGCTCGATCCGGCCCGACGGCATCGTGAGCTTCATCGACGGGCGCCGCTACAAGACGCTCAAGCGCCATCTCACGGCCCACGGCCTGCACCCGCAGAGCTACCGCGAGCGCTACGGTCTGCCGGCCGACTATCCGATGGTCGCGCAGGAATATGCCGAGCGCCGGTCCGCGCTGGCGCGCTCCATCGGCCTCGGCGTGCCGGGCGAGCGCGCCGCCTGAGCCGACCCGCCTCGGCAGGCCGCGGCTGATTCGCGACTGGCGCTCCCGGCCTCAGGCGGCCGCGTGCCGCCCGTCCGGCAGCAGATCCCGGCTCGCCTGCTCGATCCGTTTGAGCCAGTCCTCGGCCGCCGCCGCCCGCAGGGTCGCGGCCTCGGCCCGCGCCTCGGCCTCCCGGACGCGCCTGTCGGCTTCCGCCTCGCGTTCGTGGACCTGCCGCGCCGCCTGCGCCCGCGCCTCCTCCAGGAGCGCCCGCAGGGTCCGGATCTCCTGCTGGGCAGCCTCCAGATCCGCGGCCAGCGTCTCGCAGGCGGTCGATTGCTGGTGCAGGCGCTGATCCTGCGCCTGCTTCGCGACGGTCGCGGCCGACAGGGTGTCGAGGATCTGGCTCCAGTCCGCCACCGGCCGCGACGGCGTCTCCGGGTCGGGTTCGGGGGACGCTTCGCAATGCGCCGCCGGGCTCGGCGCGTCGGCCATGACGGGGCCGTCGGCGATCCCCGGAGCCGGCTCCGTCGGTTCTCCGCGCTCACGCGCGATGCGGGCGTCGAGCTGGGCCCAGAACGTCGCGTTCATCGCCGTGGCGATTCCGCCGGGCCCGCGCCGGTCACGAAGCCGCCCGCGTCGCGGAGGCCCTGGCGCGGGCGTCCTGGGTGCTGCCCGCCTGGCCGGTCACCTGTCCGCCCGGCTGCATCACGAATTCCGCGTCGATCGTCTCGGCGATGCGCTGGAGCATCTGCTCCGCCGCCGCGGCCCGCTCCTCGGCGGCCGCGGCCCGGTCCTCGGCGGCCTGGATCAGCTTGATCGCCTGCGCGTGGACCTCGTGGGTCTCCCGCTCGGCCGCCAGCACCTGGGCGCGGGCCGCGTCCATGTCGGCGCGCACCTGCCGCAGCAGGTCCTGGACATGCGTCTCCTGCTCCTGCGCCCGGTCCTCGACGTCCCGGATGTAGCGCGCCGCGCCCTGCACCCGCTCCAGCAGGTCGGGCCACCGCTCGACCGGCGACGGGTTCTGGTTGCGCCCCTGCGCCGAGGCGCGCTCGTCCGCGGCGAGCAGGACGAGATTGCCGGTGCGGATCCGGGTCGTCGGCTCGCGGGCGTCGCGCGCGACGGCATCGATCTGGTCCAGCGCCTCGGCTTTGGGGTGCTTCGTCTGTTCCATCACGCGTCCTGCCGACAGGGTGCAGCGCAAGCCTTCGGTGAGGCATCGGCGTCCGCCTCACACCGACGGAAAATGGTTAACAACTCCTTAATGTTCGCGCTAGGGTTGCGCTGCCGCGGCGATACCCGCGCGACGTCGCGCGCGGGACCGCCGGATCGCGGGCCGTCTCACGGGTAGCGGACAGGCTGCGGGTCCTCCGGCAGCGGGATGAACTCGGCGTCGTTCGGCACGGTGTCGAACCGGCCCTGGCGCCAATCCTCCTTGGCCTGCGCGATCCGCTCGGGCCGGGACGAGACGAAGTTCCACCACAGGTGGCGCGGACCGTCCATTGGCTCGCCGCCCAGAACCATGAAGCGGGCCGATTCCGTGGCGCGCACGCTGATGCGGTCGCCGGGCCGGAACACCAGCAGCTGGCCGGGGCCGAAGCCGTCGCCGGCGATCTCGATGGCGCCCGCGACCGTGTAGATCGCCCGCTCGTCGTAGGTCGGATCGAGGGGCAGGACGGCGCCGGCCTCGAGGGCCACGTCGGCGTAGACCATCGGGCTCGAGGTCCGGACCGGCGAGCGCGCGCCGAAGGCCTCGCCGGCGATCAGCCGGACAGTCTTGCCCTCGCCGGTGAGGACCGGCAGCGCGGCGGCGTCGTAATGCTCGAAGGCGGGGGCGTTCTCCTCGTCCCGGTCCGTCAGCGCGACCCAGCTCTGGATGCCGAACAGGCGGGAGCCGGTCTGACGCAGCGTCGGCGCGGTGCGCTCCGAGTGCGTGATGCCGCGGCCGGCGGTCATCCAGTTCAGCTCGCCCGGCCGGATCGGCAGCTCCGTGCCGAGGCTGTCGCGGTGCATGATCTCGCCGTCGAACAGGTAGGTGACGGTGGAGAGGCCGATATGCGGGTGCGGCCGCACGTCCATGCCCTGCCCGAGGAGAAACTCCGAGGGGCCCATCTGGTCGAAGAAGATGAAGGGGCCGACCATCCGGCACTCGGTGGAGGGCAGCGCCCGGCGCACCGCGAAGGAGCCGAGATCGCGCGAGCGGGGCACGATCAGGGTCCGGATCGCGTCGCAGCTGAAATGGTCGCCCGGGATCGGGTCATCGGCATTGTGCCAGCTCATCGCCTTGCTCCTCCGCGCGGGGATCGGCCCCCCATCCGCAGGCATCCTGGACCGGGAGCGTCCGGGTTGGAACAGAAACGATCGAAACGCATCGTTTCCGAAAAATCGCCCGATCGTCCCGGCCGGGGCGACGGCCTACCAGGGTGTCGGCTTGGGGTTGCGCTCGTCGAATCCGCGCTGGTGCCAGTACGGGTAGATCGGGGTCTCCTGGCTCGCCGCGTCGAGCCGGGCGACCTGCTCGGCCGTCAGGGTCCAGCCGAGGGCGCCGAGGTTCTGCTTCAACTGCTCCTCGTTGCGGGCGCCGACCACGATGTTGCACACGGTCGGCCGGGTCAGCAGCCAGTTGAGCGCGACCTGCGCCACCGTCTTGCCGGTCTCGGCCGCCACGGCGTCGAGGGCGTCGACCACGCCGAACAGGTAGTCGTCGGAGACCGGCGGCCCGCCCTCGGCGCCGCCGGCGGCGATGCGGCCGCTCTGGTTGGCCTGTCCGCGGCGGATCTTGCCGGTGAGACGGCCCCAGCCCAGCGGGCTCCAGACCATCAGGCCGACGCCCTGGTCGAGGCCGAGCGGCATCAGCTCCCACTCGTAGTGGCGGCCGATCAGCGCGTAGTAGCCCTGGTAGGCGACGTAGCGGGCGAGCCCGTGGCGCTCGGAGGTCGCGAGCGCCTTCATCAGCTGCCAGCCCGAGAAGTTGGAGGCGCCGATATAGCCGATCTTGCCCGCGCGGGTGAGGTCGTCGAGCGCCCGCAGCGTCTCGTCCACGGGGGTGAGGGCGTCGAAGCCGTGCATGAAGTAGACGTCGATATGGTCGGTGCCGAGCCGCTTCAGGCTGGCCTCGCAGGCGCGGACCAGGTGGTAGCGCGAGGAGCCGACCTGGTTCAGCTCGTCGTTGAACCGGAAGGTCGCCTTGGTGGAGATCAGCGCCCGGTCGCGCTTGCCCTTCAGGGCCTGGCCCAGGATCTCCTCCGAGGCGCCGCCCGAGTAGATGTCGGCCGTGTCGAAGAAGTTGACGCCGGAGTCGAGGCAGAGATCGACCATGCGGGTCGCCTCGGCGACGTCCGTCTGCCCCCAGCGCTGGAAGAATTCGTTCGTGCCGCCGAAGGTGCCGGTGCCGAAGCTGAGCACCGGCACGGTGAGGCCGGAACGTCCGAACTGCCTGTAGTCCATCGGATCCTCGTCGCGATCGCGGCCGCCGCGCGGCGGCGCGCCTGCCGGATCAACGCGCCGCGCCGCCCGGTTTTCCCGGCCGGC
>NZ_JBKFBI010000004.1:0-115793 GCF_053346095.1 Methylobacterium sp. A52T
GACTCGCGGGGGCAGCGGCCGCGCCGCGCGCCCGTCGGGCAGGCGCGCCGTGCCGGCCGCGCGGCGGCGTTTCGCGCTGCGCGCCGCTTCGTGTACGAGACCGGGCTCCGCGTTCCGTCGCGCGGTCGACGGGCCGCCCGCCCGTGGGACGACGGCAGAGACCTCGACATGGCAGTGACCGATCACGACGCGGCACCGGTCTCCACCGGGGTGACCGGCCTCGACCACATCCTGGCCGGCGGCTACGCGTCCCAGCGCTCGCACCTCATCGAGGGGCGGCCCGGCTCCGGCAAGACGACGCTGGCGATGCAGTTCCTGCTCGACGGCGTGAGGCGGGGCGAGCGCTGCCTGTACATCACGCTCTCGGAGAGCCGGCGCGAGCTCCTGAACGTCGCGGAGCGCCACGGCTGGTCCCTCGACGGCATCGAGATCTGCGAGCTCGTCGCGCCGGAACTCAGCCTCGACCCCGGGCAGCAGCAGAGCCTCGTCCACTCGTCCGACCTCGAGCTCGGCGAGACCATCCGGATGGCGATCGCCGAGATCGAGCGGCTCAAGCCGGAGCGCGTGGTCTTCGACAGCCTCTCGGAGATCCGGCTGCTCTCGCAGGGATCGCTGCGCTACCGCAGGCAGGTCCACGCCCTGCGCAGCTTCCTGCTCATCCAGAACACCACGGCGCTGCTCCTCGACGATCTCACCGCCGAGACGGACGACCTGAACCTGCACAGCCTCAGCCACGCCGTGATCCGGCTGGAGCAGCTCGCGCCCCTGTACGGCGGCGAGCGGCGGCGCCTGCGCGTGATCAAGATGCGCGGCACGCCGTTCCGGGGCGGGTTCCACGACTACGTCATCCGGCGCGGCGGCCTCACGGTGTTCCCGCGCCTCGTCGCGGCCGAGCATCTCGGCACCTTCCCCGACGCTCAGTGCGGCACAGGCAGCCCCGAACTGGACCAGCTGCTCGGCGGCGGCCTCGACCGGGGCACCAGCACGATGCTGATCGGGCCGTCCGGTGTCGGCAAGTCGACGGTGGCGCTCACCTGCGTCACCGCGGCGATCGCCCGCGGCGAGCGCGCGCTGATCCTCAGCTTCGACGAGACCACCGGCGTCCTCAGTCGCCGGGCCCGCGGCCTCGCCATGCCGATCGAAGACGCGATCGCCACCGGAGCGCTCATCGTCGAGCAGATCGACCCGGCCGAGGTCTCGCCCGGTGAACTCGCCGACATCGTCCAGAACGCGGTCGAGCACCGGGGCGTGACGACGGTCGTGATCGACTCCCTGACCGGCTATCACAACGCCATGCCGGAGGAGAACTACCTGCTCCTGCAGATGCACGAGCTGCTGACCTACCTGAACCAGCAGGGCGTGCTCTCGCTCCTCGTTCTGGCCCAGCACGGCATGATCGGGGCGATGGGCGCGAATGTCGACCTCACCTACCTCAGCGACACGATCCTGCTGTTCCGCACCTTCGAGGCCGACGGGCGGCTGCGGCGCGCGATCTCGGTCGTGAAGAAGCGGACCGGCAGCCACGAGGACACGATCCGCGAATTGCGGATCGACTCCGGCGGGATCCGCGTTGGCGAACCGCTCAGCGCGTTCCGAGGTATCATGACCGGCGTTCCGACATTCGAGGGTGAGCGGTCGTCGCTCCTGCCGACCCGCGCGGCTGATGACCGAGGCTGAACTGCCGGTTCTCATCTTCGCGCCGGGTGGCCGCGACGCCGCCGTCGCCGCGGCGATCCTCGGCGAGGCGGGGATCGCGACGCAGGTGTGCGACAGCCTCGCGGACGTGGTCTCCCGGCTCGACGCGGCCGCCTGCGCGGTGCTCACCGAGGAGGCGCTGCTGTCCTCGAACCGCCAGGCCCTGGCGGACTGGATCGCCGCGCAGCCGCCCTGGTCCGATTTCCCGTTCATCCTCCTGCGGCTGCGGGGCGCCGAGCCCAACGCGCAGCTGACCGACATGCTCGGCAACGTCAGCGTGCTGGAACGCCCGTTCCACCCGGCGACGCTGGTCATGGCGGCCCGCTCCGCCCACCGCGCCAAGCGCCGGCAGCTCGAGGCGCGCGCCCATCTCGAGGAGCGCGAGCGCACGACCGAGCGGCAGGCGCTCCTGATCCGCGAGCTGCATCACCGGGTGAAGAACACGCTGGCGACCGTGCAGGCGCTGCTCGGGGCCTCGGCCCGGTCCGCCACCAGCGTGGACGCGTTCTACGCGTCGTTCTCGGCGCGGGTGATCTCGCTGGCCAAGACCCACAATCTCCTGACCGAGGATTACTGGCAGCAGGCGCCCCTGCGCGAGATGCTGATGAACGAGCTCGGCCCCTACAACGACGTCGAGGGCGCCCGCATCCGGCTGGAGGGCCCCGCGATCGACCTGATGGGCGACCTCGCGGTCCCGACCGGTATGGCCATCCACGAGCTGACGACCAACGCGGCCAAGCACGGCGCCCTGTCGGTCCCGGAGGGCCGGATCGCGATCCGGTGGGATATCGAGCAGACGCCGGCCGCCCGCATGCTCCACCTCGACTGGACCGAGCGGGGCGGTCCCGCCACGGCGGCGCCGACGCGGAAGGGCTTCGGCTCGACGCTGCTGCAGCGTGTCCTGAAGGTCCAGTGCCAGGCAGAGATCGCCTTCGATTTCCAGCCGGCCGGGCTGCACTTCACCATGCGGGCGCCGCTGCCCGAGACGCGCGTCGTCCCGGCCTACTGAGGCCGTCCGGGTTCCGGACCCGGCGCCGCGCTGGTCGCGGGGTGTGCGCTTTCACACAGAAGTGTCTTGCGTTCCGCGGCCCTGATCGAACTTATCGCAGGTGCGAGATTTGGGATGTCGCAGCACAGCGATATGTCTTGCGATGAATAGATTTGCTCCTCTCGTGGCGGCCGCACTGGCCTGGGCCGTGTTCGGTACCTGGGCCGAAGCCCGCCGCTCGTCCTTGCAGAAGGACATGCCGGCGCTCCGCCCGGGGATCGAGGCCGATCTGGCCGCGAGACACTGTCCGGCCGTCCGGATCGACACGGAGCGCTTCCGTCAGTTCTCGCGCGAGAACCATCTGAATCACGCGGATTTCTTCACGAAGAAGCGCTCGGTCGCCCTGCAGCACGACCTCGACGCGGAGCTGGCGCAGCTCCGCGAGCGTCCCGAGGAGGCCTGCGCGCAGATGTGGACCAAGTACGGCGACGACGGCACCGTGCAGCACCTCCTCGTCCGCAAGTAGGCACCGCCTTCCGATCCGGAGCCGCCCGGGCGCGTCGGCGATGACGGCGGCGATGACGACGCTGACGACGCTGACGACCGCGAGGGTGTCGGAGCGGGCGGCGTTCCGGTCGCGCCGGATTCCCCCGCCGCCCCGGATCCCGGGCTTGGCGATTCGGTTCCAGGTCCGCCCACGTACCGAGAACACGCTTCTCCCGCCGGGCGCTCCAAGAGAATAAAACCCCGCCCCTCGCGCGGATGAACCGCCGGCACGCAAGATCTCGCGCCCGTCCCGCGCGGCGGTCGAGATGAAATTCCATATTTGTCGACCGATTTCGGGGAGAACGTTTTTCCTTCACCGGTCAATTGGGAACGCCGTTTCATTGACGGCGGAAGTCGCAGCCATCAATTCTAGCGGCCTGTTCGGATGTCCGGCCGCGCAACCTCCGTTCTTCGGGATCGGGGCGGTCCGTCATCCTGTCTCACAGCAAGGCATCCGGAATGACACGACCGAGACTCGTCGGGCTGAGCGCCAACGTGCAGCGGCCCTCGAAGACCCGCACGCTGGTGGATGCCGTGCTCCGCGAGGCCAGCGCCCAGGCTTCCCTCGACGCGGAGATCCTCGACTTCGTCGATGCCGGGACCGGCCTCGGCGCCGCCTGGACACGCGACCAGCTCGCGCCGGCCGCGCGCGGCGTGCTCGCGGCCATCGAGGAGGCGGACGGGCTGGTCGTCGGCTCGCCGGTCTACAAGGGCGCCTATACCGGCCTGTTCAAGCACCTGTTCGACCTGGTCGATCCGGGGGCGCTCGCCGGGAAGCCCGTGGCGATCGTGGCCACGGGCGGCGGCGCGCGCCACGCCCTCGTGGTCGAGCACGCGTTCCGGCCGCTCTTCGGCTTCTTCGGGGCGCTCCAGATCCCGACCGCGGTCTACGCCTCCGATCCCGATTTCAGCGACGGCGCGCTGACCGAGGCCGGAGTGCGCGCCCGCGCCCGCGAGGCCGGCGGGCAGCTCGCCGCGCTGCTCGTGCACCGGGCGGCCGCGGCGCCACTCACCCTCGCCGCCGCCGAGTGAGCCGGCCGATGCTCGACCGTCGCGCCCTGCTGGCCGCCCTCGCGGCCCTGCCCCTCGCACCGGCCCTCGCGCCGGCCCTCGTCTCGGGCGCCCGGGCGGGCGAGCCCGGCGTGCTCCGGATCGGCTACCAGAAGAACGGCATCCTGGTCGTCGCCAAGCAGCAGAAGATCATCGAGAAGCGCCTGGAGCCCCTCGGATACGCGGTGCGATGGGTCGAGTTCTCCTTCGGGCCGCCGCTACTGGAGGCCCTGTCGCTGGACGGGATCGATCTCGGCCAGACCGGCGACGCCCCGCCGATCTTCGCCCAGGCCGCGCGCTCCAACCTCGTCTACGCGGCCGCCCAGGAGGCCGGCGGCTCCGGCGCCGGGATCCTGCTGCCGAAGGGCTCGGAGATCCGCAGCCTCGCCGAGCTCAAGGGCAAGCGCGTCGCCTTCGCCAAGGCGTCGAGCTCCCACAACCTGACCATCGCGGCGCTGGAGAAGGCCGGCCTGAGCTACGCCGACATCGAGCCGGTGACGCTGGCGCCCGCGGACGCCGCGGCCGCCTTCGCCCGGGGCAGCATCGACGCCTGGACGATCTGGGACCCGTACTTCGCCATCGCCGAGCAGGGGGAGGGCGTGCGCGTGCTGGTGCGCGCCACCGACGTCACCCCGCAGAACAACTTCTTCCTGGCGAGCCGGCCCTTCGCGGAGAGCCGGGCCCCGGTCCTCACGGCGGTGATCGACGCCCTGGGCGAGGTGGCGGCCTGGTGCACGCAGAATCGCGGCGCAGTGGCGGAACTCCTGTCGCAGGGCACCGGCGTGCCGCTGGCCGCGACGCGGCGGGCGGTGGACCGGACCGACTACGTGATCGGACCGATGACCGACCGCGTCGCCGCCGAGCAGCAGCGGGTCGCCGACCGCTTCCACGCCCTGAAGCTGATCCCCAAGCCGATCCGCATCGCCGACGCGGTCTGGACGCCCCCCGCCCGCAACGGCTGAGACCGACCGCAGAGAGCCATGACCGACCGATCGCCCCGCGCGCTGTCCCTGTCATTCGCCAGCGCCCCGAACCGCCGCCTCCTCCTGTCCGCCGGCCTCGGCCTCGCGGCGGCCGCGCTGCTGCGGCCCGCCCGCGCGGCCGGCAGCATCCGGATCGGCTACCAGAAATACGGGTCCCTCGTGCTGCTGAAGGCCCGCGGCACCCTGGAGAAGGCCCTCCAGCCCCTCGGCACCGCGGTGGCGTGGTCCGAGTTCCCGTCCGGCCCGCCGCTCCTGGAGGCGCTGAATGCCGGGGCGATCGATTTCGGCTCGGCCGGCGAGGCGCCGCCGATCTTCGCCCAGGCGGCGAGCCCGGAGCTGCGCTACGTGGCCGCCGAGCCGCCGGCGCCGCGGGGCGAGGCGATCCTCGTGCCCAAGGACAGCCCGATCCGCAGCGTCGCCGACCTGCGCGGCAAGACCGTCGCCCTCAACAAGGGATCGAACGTCCACTACCTGCTGGTGCGCGCCCTGGAGCAGGCGGGCGTCCCCTACGACGCGGTGACGCTCGCCTACCTCGCGCCGGCCGACGCCAACGCCGCCTTCGTGCGCGGCTCCGTCGATGCCTGGGTGATCTGGGACCCGTTCCAGGCCGCCGCCGAGCGCGCCACGGGCGCCCGGGTCCTGGTCGACGGGCGCGGAGTCGACGGGCACGCGCTCGCCCCCAACCGCCAGTTCTACCTGTCCCGGCGCGGCTTCACCGACACCAGCCCCGCGATCGTCTCGGCCGTGCTGCAGGCGATCGGGGAGATCGACGCCTGGGCCGAGGGACATGCCGACGCCGTGGCGGCGGAACTAGCGCCCTCGGTGGGCATCCCCGCGCCGGTCCTCGCCGTGGCGCTCGGCCGCCTGTCCTACGGCGTCGCGCCCCTCGACGCGGCCGCGATCGCCGACCAGCAGAAGGTTGCCGACAGCTTCCACCGTCTCGGGCTCCTGCCGAAGCCCGTCCGGGTCGCCGACGCGGTCTGGACGCCCCCCCGGCCCGCGGACGCCCTCAAGTCCGAGAAGCGGACGGAGAACCGCTGATGCGCCCCTCGAAGCTCGTTCGCCTGCGCGACTCCGCGGTGCCCTGGCTGCTGCCGGCCGCCATCCTGCTCGGCTGGCAGGCCGCGGTCTCGGCCGGCCTCGTCTCCAACCGCTTCATGCCGGCGCCCCTCGACGTGGTCCGGGCCGGCTGGGAGGCCGGGCGGACCGGGGAACTCTGGACCAATCTCGGCGTCAGCACCCTGCGGGCGCTGGCGGGCTTCGTGATCGGCGGCGGCATCGGCTTCGGGCTCGGCCTCGCCAACGGCCTGTCGCGCCTGTCGGAGCGGCTCACCGACACCTCGGTGCAGATGGTGCGCAACGTGCCCCACCTGTCGCTGATCCCGCTGGTGATCCTGTGGTTCGGCATCGGCGAGGAGGCCAAGCTGTTCCTCGTGGCGCTCGGCGTGTTCTTCCCGATCTACGCCAACACCCTGCACGGCATCCGCTCGGTGGATCCGGGCCTCGTGGAGATGGGCCGGGTCTACGGCATGTCCCGCACCGAGCTGTTCACCCGCGTGGTGCTGCCCGGCGCCCTGCCGTCGATCTTCGTGGGCCTGCGCTACGCGCTGGGCATCATGTGGCTGACGCTGATCGTCGCCGAGACGATCTCGGCTTCGTCGGGGCTCGGCTACATGGCCATGCAGGCCCGGGAGTTCATGCTGGTCGACGTCGTCGTGCTGGCGATCCTGATCTACGCCGCCCTCGGCAAGTTCGCCGACGCCCTGACCCGCCAGCTCGAGCGCGCCTGCCTCGCCTGGAATCCCGCCTACAGGAGCGCCTGATGCTGCTCGACGCCGTCCGCCGCGAGGCGCTTCCCGACCCGGGCACGGACCCGCGCCCGGCGCCCGGCCCCGCCCCGGGGCACAGGCAAGCGGATCTGCCCGCGGATCTGCCCGCGGATTCGCCCCCCTCGCCGCCGGCCCGCGGGATCGCCGTCACCGTCCGCGACCTGGACAAGAGCTTCGACGGCACCGCCGTCATCGAGGGCCTGAACCTGTTCCTACCGGCCGGCGGGTTCACCGCGGTGGTCGGCCGCTCCGGCTGCGGCAAGAGCACCCTGCTGCGCCTCATCCTCGGGCTCGACACGCCCACGGGCGGGCGGATCGACCTGGAGGGGCCGGAGCGCTCCCCGCGCCGGTCCGAGCCGCCGAAGCGGATCATGTTCCAGGAGCCGCGGCTGCTGCCCTGGGCGCGGGTCGTCGACAACGTCGCGGTCGGCCTGTCGGGGCACGGCTCCCGGGCCGAGCGCCGGGAGCGGGCGCTCGCGGCGCTCGCCGAGGTCGGCCTCGCCGACAAGGCCGGGCAGTGGCCCGCCACCCTGTCGGGCGGCCAGCGCCAGCGCGTGGCCCTGGCCCGGGCGCTGGTGAGCCGGCCGGGCCTGCTCGCCCTCGACGAGCCGCTGGGCGCCCTCGACGCCCTGACGCGGATCGGCATGCAGGACCTGATCGAGCGGATCTGGCGGGCGCAGGGGTTCACCGCGCTCCTCGTCACGCACGACGTCGCCGAGGCCGTGGCGCTGGCCGACCGCATCCTCGTGGTCGAGGCCGGCCGGATCGCCCTCGACCTGCGGGTCGACGTGCCGCGGCCGCGCCGGCGCGGGGATCCGGACCTCGCCCGCCTCGAGGGCCGCATCCTCGATCACCTGCTCGGATCGCAGCCGACCGCCTGAACGCGGGCCGCCGTTTCCCGGAAGCGGCGGCCCGCCCTAGCTCTCGAAGATCACCGGATGCGCGCAGTCGGGTCCGGCTTTTCCGCATCCGGCCACCGGGCCGCACAGGAGATTCCGATGACAGCAGCCAATGACGGACGCGCCGACGTCCTCTGGTTCCTGCCGACCCACGGCGACGGCCGCTATCTCGGCGCGCGGGAGGGGGCCCGGGACGTCTCGCTCAGCTATCTCCGGCAGATCGCGCAGGGGGCGGACGAGCTCGGCTATTACGGCGTGCTGCTGCCCACCGGACGCTCCTGCGAGGATTCCTGGATCGTCGCCTCGGCGCTGGCGCCGCTGACCAAGCAGCTGCGCTTCCTCGTGGCGGTGCGGCCGGGCCTGATGGAGCCTTCCGCGGCGGCCCGCATGACCGCGACCCTCGACCGGATCTCGGACGGGCGCCTCCTGATCAACGTCGTCACCGGCGGCGACCCGGTGGAACTCGCCGGCGACGGCGTGTTCCTGTCCCACGACGAACGCTACGCCGTCACCGACGAGTTCCTGACGATCTGGCGCGGCCTGCTCGCGGGCGAGACCGTGACCTTCCGGGGCGATCACCTGCGCACCGAGAACGGCCGGCTGATCTTCCCGCCGGTGCAGAAGCCCTATCCGCCGCTCTATTTCGGCGGCTCGTCGGCGGCCGGCATGGCGGTCGCGGCCGAGCATTGCGACGTCTACCTGACCTGGGGCGAGCCCCCGGCCCAGGTCGCCGAGAAGATCGCCGCCGCCCGGGAGGCCGCCGAGGCGAAGGGTAAGACCTTCTCGTACGGCATCCGCCTGCACGTCATCGCCCGCGAGACCGAGGCCGCGGCCTGGGAGGCCGCCGAGCAGCTGATCTCGAAGCTCGACGACGCCACCATCGCCAAGGCGCAGGAGACCCTGAAGCGGCAGGATTCCGTCGGCCAGAGCCGCATGATGGCGCTCCACGGCGGCAGCCGCGACAAGCTCGTGGTGGCGCCGAACCTCTGGGCCGGCGTCGGCCTCGTCCGCGGCGGCGCCGGGACGGCCTTGGTCGGCTCGGCCGACCAGGTCGCCGACCGGATGAAGGAGTACATCGATCTCGGGATCGACCGCTTCATCCTCTCGGGCTACCCGCACCTGGAGGAGGCCTACCGGTTCGCCGAGCTGGTCTTCCCGAAGCTGCCGCTGCGCGCCACGACCGGGCGGCCGGCCGGCAATGCCCGCAACGACGGCCCGTTCGGCGAGATCATCGCCAACGACCTCGTGCCGACCCGCCGCGTCAGCGCGCACTGACCGGCGGCCCCGCCGGCACGGGGCATGGCTGATCTGCGTTCGAGCGGCCCGGGCGTCATGGTCATGCCATCCTTGGCGCCCATCCGCACCGCCCATCGCCGCGCGACCCGCTCGCGCGGCCTGGACGAGCGTAGGATTTCGATGACTTCGACCAAGACGGCCCTCCTGGCCATCGGTCTGTGCCTCGGCCCCGCCGCGGCCTTCGCGGAGCAATCCCCGGCCCGGGAAGCCCTCAAGCAGTACTGCACCGGCGACTACATGGATTTCTGCAGCGCCTACGCGCCGGGCGGCCCGGAGGTCGAGGCCTGCTTCAAGGCCAACCTCAAGAAGCTCTCCCCGAACTGCTCGGCGGCGATCACCGCCTACAAGAAGGAGCAGCGGGCGACCAAGCGCGTCAGCGAGGCGCGCTGAGGGCCGAACGCCCGTCGCGGCGGCCGCGACCCGGGAGCCCCCGACGGCGCGGCGGATCGGCTGATCCGCCGCGCGATCCACCGCGGCGATCGCACAATGCAGCCGCGCGGAAGCGGCCTGCACGATAATTTAAGCCGGCGCCTGCCATCGGTTGAGAACTGGCGTGGCCAAGGTCAGGTCCTGCGATTCGGCGACGATCCGTGCACGTGATCGCACGGGATCTGCACCGGGATCTGCACCGGGATCTGCGATCTCCGCGCCCATCGGGATTTCGAGACGCGGGTACCGTGCCGATGACGACAACCGACCTGACGTCCGCCGGGACCGCATCCCCGGCCGGCGGCCGCGCGGCGATACTGCGCGGGGCCCGCATCGGAGCGGCGGCGGCCGTCACCGTGATGGTGCTGCTCCTCGACCTCATCAGCTACTCCCAGCTCATCTTCTCGGGGCCGCTGGTGGAGAGCCGCGCGGCCGGCCTGTCGGCGCTGCTTGCGGCCTACGTGCTGGGCAGCCTCGTCTTCATCGCGCTGCGCCGCACCGCGCGGATCTCGCTGTCCTTCATCGGCGCGGCCGCGATCGTGCAGGCGGCGATCGCCGCGGCGGTCGCCGGGCAGCTCGAGGCCGCGGGCGTCACCGATCCGGAGACGGTCGGCCAGCTCGTGCTCGTCGCCTGTGGCGTCTCGACCTTCGCCACCGGCGTGATCTTCGCGTTGCTCGGCACCCTGCGGGCCTCCCTGCTGGTGCAGCTCCTGCCCTACCCGGTGCTCGCCGGCTTCCTCGGCGGCGTCGGCCTGCTGTTCCTGCGCAGCGGCGTGCAGATCGGCGGCCATGTCGACGACCCGCTCGCGGCCCTGCTCCACGCCGTCGATCCGGCGAACCTCGATCCGGGCCGGATCGATGCCGGGGCGCTCGCGCGCATCGCCCTGACCCTCGTGATCGGGTTCTGCGCCTTCTACCTCCCCCGGATCGTCCGGCACTGGGGGACCTACCCGACGGTGATCCTGTCGAGCCTCGCGGTGGTCCATATCGGGCTGGCCTGGACGGGCACCAGCGTCGCCGCCGGGCAGGCATCGGGATGGCTGATCGAGCCGCTGCCGACGGGCACGCTGCTGCGGCCGCCCGCCATCGGCAGCCTGACGGCCTTCGATCCGCACCTGCTCCTGCCGATCTGGCCCAAGATCGCCACCCTGGTCGTCGTGGCGGTGATCATCCAGATCCTCTACGTGGTGAGCGTCGAGCTGGAGATCCGGCGCGACCTCGACATCGACCGGATGTTCGTCGCCTCGGGCGCCACCAACTTGGTCGGCAGCGTGTTCGGCAGCTCCGCGATGGGCTTCGGCCGGACCTCGACGCTGCTGCTGCACAACATCGGCGGCGGCCACTGGCTCGGCTGGTGGCTGACCCTCGCGGTCATGGCGGCGCTCCTCATCGTCGGCGCGAGTCCCCTGGCGCTGCTGCCCCGCCCGCTGGCCGGCGGCGCCCTGATCGCCATCGGCATCGGGCTCCTGTTCAACCTCGGCGTCGCCAGCCGGACCCTGCCGGGCTGGGAGATCGCCATCGCGCTGGTCGTGTGCACCGCCACCGCGTATTTCGGGGCCACCACGGGCTTCCTCGTCGGCGTCCTGCTGGCGATCCTGATCTTCGGGGTCCAGTACGGGCAGATCGGCGCGATCCGCCGGTCGCTCTCCGGGGCGGACCGGCGCAGCAGCGTGATCCGCGGCCCCGACGCCGCCGCGCGGCTCGAGGCGGCCGGCGGCCGGACCCGGATCTACACCCTGCAGGGCTACCTGTTCTTCCTCAACGCGCAGGCGATCTTCCGCCGGGCCGCCGCGGAGGCCGGGGATCTGCGCGTGCTGATCCTGGATTTCCGCGAGACCGTGGGACTCGACAGCTCGGCGCTGATCGCGTTCCGCAAGGTCGGCCAGCTCGCCGAGCAGCGGCGCTTCGAGGTGCTGCTGGTCCACGTGGATCCGGTCGCGCGTCTGCTGATCACCCGCAACGGCCTCACCGCCGACCCTCGTGTCCGAATCCTCGACACGCTGGACGAGGCCCTGCGCGCGGCCGAGGCGACGCTCCTGGCGGAGGCCGGCGGCGCCGGCCCGGGGGAAGTCGCCGTCTTCGCCCGGCACATGGCCGACCGGCTCGGCAGCACGTTCGGCCCGGACGACTTCGCGCCCTACCTGACGGTCCGCGAGCTCGCGGCGGGCGCGGCGCTGATGCGCCAGGGGGAGGCGGCCGATGCCCTCTACTTCCTGGAGCAGGGCCTCGTCTCCATCGAGATGGAGGTCCCCGGCCGCGGCAATCTGCGCCTGCGCACCACCACGGCCGGCACGGTGATCGGCGAGATCGCGCTGGTCCAGGGCGGGCGTCGCACCGCCACCGCCGTCGCCGAGAGCCCCTGCCGGGTGGTCGTCATCGACCGCGCCGCCCTCGCGCGGATGGAGCGGGAGCGCCCGGACCTCGCGCTCGCCTTCCAGCGCTTCCTGATCCTGGAACTGGCCGGCAAGGTCTCCGACACGAACCGGCTGCTCGAGGCCGAGATGCAGTGAGGCGCCCGGCGGCGCCCGCTCTCCCGGTCAGGGGTCAGGCCGCCGCCAGCACCACGGCGAGCCCGAGATGGGTGACTTGGTGCAGGAACTGGTCGATGCCGATCAGCCACCAGAACCGGGCGTCCGTGGCCGGCAGGCGGGTCCGCTGGCCGACCAGCACCTTGCCGCGATCGATCCCCGTGTGGATCGCGAAATCGACGAGCGCCAGCCACCACAGGGCCGGCTTCACCGTCAGCGCGATCGCCAGCGTGCCGAGGCCGTGCAGGCCGGTATGGGCGCAGAGGGGCGCGAGCCAGGCGGACGACCGCTGCTTGCCCTGCGCCATCCAGTTGGTCTGAAGGAAGAAGTCCGCCGCGAGGTGCTTCACGGCGAACGCCAGGACCAGCAGCGCGAAGGCACCCACCGGGACGAGCGTATCGACGGACGGCATCGCGGGCCTGGCTCTCCTGCCGCGATCCTGCGGGGACGGGTTCGGCGGCGCGCACCGCGCCCCGAATCGAGGAAGCGCCAGCATACACGCGCCGACGGACCCTGGCGCGAGCGGAAATCCGGCGCGGCCGCCGGCCCGATCCCGGGCGTGGCACCGCAGGATTCAGGATCCGGAATGACTTCCCGCCCTGCTGCCGGGCGCGCCAAAAGATGTTTCCTCTATTCCCTCAGGCATCCGGCAATCTGTCGAGTTTTAATAATTCCAATCCACGAAGATAGACGTTGTTACACAGAACAGCCGCGTGTTACGCGTCCCACCCACACGCGCCGTGCCGATGGGAGCTTATGAGCGGGACAGTGGCGACCTGGAACTGCGACGCCGCCCCCCCCGGCCACGGGATCGCCACGGTCCCGCCGGGCCGGCCCGGCCGCCCTCCGCCAGGCGGATCTTGGAACCTCGCGGCGTTCGAGCGCCATCGCGCCGCCTATCTGGCGCGGGCGCGCCGCATCCTCGGCTGCCCGGCCCAGGCGGAGGACGTGGTCCAGGACGTGCTGCTCCGGCTGATCGCCGATCCGCCCCCGGCCGAGACCGCGATCCAGGCCGCCTATGTCGGGCGGATGGTGCGCAACCTCGCCCTGGACCGGGCGCGGCGGCAAGGCCTCGAGCGGCGCCTGTTCACCGGCCTCGACGCCGCCCCGGACGCGGCCGATCCCGGCACCGGCACCCCCGAGGCGGCCGCGGCGTCGCGGGAATCCCTGCGGCAGGTGGAGGCCGCGGTGGCCGAGCTGCCGGAGCCGGTGCGCACGGCCTTCCAGCTCCACCGGGTCGAGGGCGTGCCGCAGATCGAGATCGCGGCCCGGCTCGGGGTCTCGCGCGCGCTGGTGTGCGGACTCGTGCGCCGCGGCCACCTGCACTGCCTCGCGGCCCTCGACCGGCGCTGCGCCGCCTGCCCGGCGCGCGCCGAGGCCCCAGGCCGGCAGCGGCGCCGGACCGCGCCCGTCAACTAGGACCTCGGCCGCGGCCCGGCGCAGGTGATCATCAGCCCGCCGGCGACGGACCCGTGGGCGGGGGCGGGGGCGTCACCGGACGCGCACCCCTGTTCGCGGAGGGCGGTCTAGGCGGGCACCGCGGGAGGCCGCGGCGCGGCGTCGGCGGCGGCAGCCCCCGGCACCCAGAGCCGGTCGCGCACGAAGTGCTCGCGCGACAGCGCGACCAGGGCCGCGCGCTTGTGGGGGAAGTCGACGGTCGCGATCGTCGCGAAGCCGGAGCCGTGGAGGTTCCGGATCTGCTGGGCGTGATCGGCCCGCGGCTCGCCGACGACGCGCTGCGTGCGCGGCTCGTCGAGGAACAGGTAGTGCATCAGCGACGGCAGCCAGGCCGAGAGCGCGGGCCGCCCGCGCACGGACGCGTCGCCGATCGCGACGTGCCAGCCGCGGTCGTAGGGGCCGGCCTCGTAGAGCGGCCCGAGGCGGCTCTCCCGCGCCCAGTACAGCTCGAAATAGCCGAACGGCCTGCCGTCGAGGCAGCCGAACAGCGGCAGGGTCGCGGGGTCGGCCTGGAGCCCGGCGATGTAGGCGGCGTGCGCCTCCAGGGTACCGGTCTCCTGCCAGATCGCGGCGATGCGGGGGTCGTTCATCCAGGTCGAGAACAGGGTGACGTCGCCGGGCTCCGTCATCGTGCGGAAGCTCAGACGCCGGTCGAGCCACGGGATCGCCCGCGCGTAGACCGTGCCGGCGGGCGTCTGGGGCCGCAGCGGGTGGCGGCGGCCGGCCGTGGCGGTGAACAGCTCGGGGAAGGGCGGCCGGGCCCGCGGGAGCCAGCGGGCGGCGCATTGCCAGAGGAGCCCCGGCAGGATCTCGACCCCGTCGCCGTCACCGAGGGGCCGGGCCGCGCCGAGGTCGAGCAGCCGTCCGGACGTCGCCGGATCGGCCGCGACGACGATGCGCAGGACATGCATGTCCTGGGCGGTCAGCGCCTCGGCGCGCGCCAGGATCGCCTCCGCGGCCGCCGCCGGCGCGACCGGCTCGGCGAGGCGGATCACCGGCACTTCGCGGGTCCCCTCCAGGGTGAGGGGCACCGGCGCGGCGTCCCGCGCGGTTTCCCGCGCCCCGTCATCGCACGTCCTCGGGGGATGCGCCCCCGCGTCGCGCATCCGCTGGCTCGAAGCGTCCGTCATCCGTCCTCCGCGCGTCGCCGGCACCTCCGCGTCGCCGGCACCTCCCTGACGGATGGGCCCGTCCGGCGTTCAGAGGTTCTGTGCGGGCGCCGTCCGCCGGCGCCGGGTGCGACAGCATGAACGGCGCCCCGCCTCAACCGTCACTCCGTCGAAGCCCGAGCGGCGCAGGAGCGAGCGGATGGACAGGCACGGCCAGGAGGCGGGCGCGGACACGGCTGCGGAGGCAGGTCCGGGCACGGCCGGGGACACGGCCGGGGACGCAGCCAGGGACACTGCCAGGGACACTGCCGAGGCCCGGGCGCCGTCCCCCGCGCGAGCCTCCGCTCGGACGGCCGCCTGACATGCAGGCGCCCGAACCGACCTTCGAGACCCTGCGCGACGCCCATGTGGCCGCGCTCACCGGCTCCCTGATCGACGGCGTCGAGCACGGCCCCGGGGGCGCCGGCTACGTCTGGTCGCGCAGCATCCCGGACCCGACCGTGAACTTCGCCTTCGGCGTGCACCGTCCCGACCAGTTCGCCTGGGCGGGCGCGGCCGCCCTCGGGCGCGCGCGGGCGCCGGCCTTCCTGGCCCGGGACGACGGCGAGATCGCGCTGCTGCGCGCCCTGTTCGAGCCCGCGATCCTCTACCCGGCGCGCTGGATGGTGGCGCGGGAGCTTCCGGCGCCGGCCCCGGCCGGCAGCGCCGTCACCGTGCAGGCGACGCCCGCGCCGGGGCCGGATTTCGAGAGGGTCTTCGCCCACCTGTCCGACGCGCCGGGCGTGCGGACGCATCTGCGCCGCTACTACATCCCGGCGCTGCGCGCGGCCCGGGGCCGGCACGGCCTCGTGACCCTGCACCTCGTCCTGCGCGACGCCGCCGGCCCGGCGGCGTGCGCCAGCCTCTACCTGCGCGGCGAGACGGCGGGCCTGTACAATGTCAGCACGCGGGCCGACCGGCAGCGCCGCGGCCTCGGCACCGCCGTGATGGTCGCGGCCCTGCGCGAGGCGCGGGCGCGGGGGGCGGTTCAGGTCTTCCTGCAATGCCCGGCCGACGGCAGGACCGAGGCCCTCTACGCGCGGGCAGGCTTCCGGACGGCCTGCGCGCCGACCCTGCTGTGCACGACCCCGCCCTGATCCGGACCCGCTCAGAACGGCTCCGCGCCGTACCCGTCGGGCGTGAGGCCGAGGACGAACCCGATCTCCGCATCCGCGTCGCGCAGGACGAGCGCGCTGGCCGGGCCGGTCACGACCTTGCCCCGTCCCTCGATCCGGGCGCCGTAGCGACCGCGGGGTTCGAGGGCGGCCAGCGCCGCGAGGGCACGGCGCACCGCCCGCGGGTGGCGGACGCCGTTCTCGTCGCGCCAAGCCGCCTCCTCGCCGGGCCAGACCCGCCGGGGCAGGTGCTGCACGCCGGCGCGCCCGGGCGGCCGCAGGGCCGCGGCGAGGCGCGCGGGGAGCCTCACGGCCGGCCGATCCAGGCGGCGCGCAGGATCCGCAGGGGCGCGGCCGGCACGGGCCTCCGGACGGGCGCGAGCGGGAGCGCATCGAGCACCACCGCGCTGGCGAGCGCCGCGGCCAGGGGCGCGTAGTCGGCCAGATGCACGCCGTCCCGGTGGAGGCCCGGACCGGCGAGGCCGCCGGTACCGGATCGCCACGGCGCGAACGGGTCGAAGAAGGTGCGGCCCCCCGCGGCGCAGAGTGCCGCGAGGCGATCCGAGAAGACCGCGACGGCGGCGGGATCGCGCCCGGTCGCCCCGGCACCGATCGGCGGTATCGCGGCGACGAAGACCTGCGCGGCCCAGGCCTCCAGGCGGCGCAGGATGTCCCGGACATCGGCCTCGAACCGGTCGACCACCCGGGCCCGCTCGGGATGGCGCCAGCGCTGGATGTCGTTGGTGCCGATGATCAGCACCGCGGCCGCGCAGCGGACCGGGACGCACAGCGCCGCGAGCTGGCGGCCGCAATCGGCCGCGGTGCTGCCGCCGACCGCGACGTTGATGCAGGGCCGGCCGCCGAGATCCGGCGCGCCGACGAGCTCCGCGTGGGAATTGCCGGCGAGCAGCACGCTGCCGGGCGCGGCCGCCCGGAGGGCCGCGCGGATGCCGGGACGCCGCTCGGCGAAGCGGTGCCCGACGATCCGCCCGTGCCGCCAGTGCCGGGCCGCATTCTCGATCCAGTGGGCGCCCATGGCTGTCCTGATCAGGCGTGAGGGAGCGGCCGCTCCCGGACGGCCGGGACCGGAGGATGACGGGCGCGGGCCGGTCCGCAGCCCGGATACAGGGGACGACAGGTCACGCGCGGCCGAACGACTTGCCGCCGCGCGACGGATCACCGGATAAAATTCGCAGAAACACTTGTTAATATAATCCAGTACAGCGGATCATCTTCACCTCGTATATGTGGGAAAAAATCACACGTCAATCGCGGCGCGGACGCGATCGGGCGCATGTGCTGGGCCGGACGCCTTCCGGCGGCCGTGGCGCCGCGCTACCTCGGGACTCGCGGGGCGCCGTCGGCCGCCCGGGAGCGGCGGGGAGCCAGGATGGCGAGCGCGATGATCAGGGACCGGGTCTTCATCGTCACGGGCGCGGGCTCGGGCCTCGGGGAGGCGGCGGCGCGGGGCCTCGCGGCGGCGGGCGCGCGGGTGGTCGTGGCCGACATCGCCCGGGAGGCCGGCGCCCGGGTGGCGGCGGATCTCGGGGCGCAGGCCCGGTTCGCCGAGACGGAGGTCACCCGCGAGGCAGACGGCGCGGCGGCGGTCCGGACGGCGCTCGACGCGTTCGGGCACCTCCACGGGCTGGTGAACTGCGCCGGCATCGCGCCGGGGGAGAAGGTGGTCGGCCGCGACGGGCCGCACCGGCTCGAGACCTTCGCGCGGGCGGTCTCGGTCAACCTCGTGGGCACGTTCAACATGATCCGGCTGGCCGCCGACGCCATCGCCCGCGAGGCGCCGGACGCGGCCGGCGCCCGGGGCGTGATCGTGAACACCGCCTCGATCGCGGCCTTCGACGGCCAGATCGGGCAGGCCGCCTACGCGGCCTCGAAGGGCGGGGTGGTATCCATGACCCTGCCGATCGCCCGGGAGCTCGCCCGGCACGGCATCCGGGTGGTCACCATCGCGCCGGGCATCTTCGAGACCCCGATGATGGCGGGCCTGCCCCAGGACGTGCAGGACACGCTCGGCCAGAGCGTGCCGTTCCCAGCCCGCCTCGGCCGCCCGTCGGAATACGCCGACCTCGTCCGGCACATCTGCGAGAACCCGATGCTGAACGGCGAGACCATCCGGCTCGACGGGGCGCTGCGGATGCCGCCGCGCTGACGGCTCAGCCGATCGACACGCTGGTCAGCACCTCGGCGGCGCGGCGGACCTCGGCGGCGATCATCTCCTCGCTCGGGCCGTCGATCGGCAGGTCCGACAGGATCGCCGCCACGTCGCGCTTCACGTCCTCGCGGATCTCCGGGTTCTCCTCGGAGAGCCGCCCGATCAGGACGCCGAGAACAATCTCCAGGGCGGACAGCTTGGCGTGCAGGCGGGTGAACTCGTCCAGCGGCTCGGGCTCGTGCGCGGTCATGGCCTGCTCCATCGGGGGGACGTCCGCCGTCCCCGAGGGGCGCGCCGGATCGCCCGCGTGTCATACAGGGGCGCCGGCCGTCCGTCTCGCCGGGCGTCGACCCCGCGCAGCCCCAGGCGCCGACCCGGCCCCGCCCGGGCGACGGGACCCGAATTTTTTCCCGATCGCGGGCAACCGGATTTCCGGACCCGACGTTTCACGCATCCGTGAACGAACCCGCGAAGGGACACACCGCCATGATCACCCGTCTCACCGCCGCAGCCGGCCTCCTCGCCCTCTCCACCGGCCTCGCCTTGGCCCAGACGCCCACCGCGACGCCCGCCGAGCCGGCCACGAAGGCCGACAGCAACATGAAGGAGTGGCAGGTCGCCAAGGTCGCCAAGGTCGGCCTCGCCCAGGCGCTGGCCACCGCCGAGTCGCAGGGCGACGAGAAGGGCGGCCGCGCCATCGACGCCGACTTCGAGAAGGCCGGCAGCAAGGATCCGGCCCACTACGCGATCAAGGTCGTCTACCCGAGCGGCAAGCTCGTCGAGTACGGGATCAACGCCGATACCGGCGCCCTCTACAAGACCGAGAACCAGCCGTTCGAGCGCTACTTCACCCGGCTGAAGGCCTCCGACTTCCAGAATGCCAAGACCTCGCTGAAGGACGCGCTGGCCATCGCCGAGCAGAAGGCCGGCGGCGGCAAGGCCTACGAGGCCGAGGTCGAGAAGGACGGCTCCTCGGTCCAGTACGAGATCAAGGTCGCCGGCGCCGACAAGGAGCAGGAGGTCAAGGTCGGACCGGACGGCAAGGTCCTGAACTGAGGCCCTGAACAGAGGTCCCGGGCTGCGGCAGTGAAGGCTGCCGCAGCCCGCCCCGACCTCGCGAGCGCAGCCTCGCGATCCAGGCGGCGCCGCGCTGATCCAGGGCGCGCTGCCCTGGGTCGCGTCGCCGCGCTCGCGAGGACGACCGGGTCGGTTGCTACATCCTGTCGCCCCACCGCCCGGGGAGCCGTCGAGCCCTCACGGCGATTCCTCCCTTTGCAATGCGGCCCGAGCGGCCGCGAACGGGGAGGGCGGCATGGACGCCGGCACGCAGGACACCGACGGCCGTCTCGGCCGCCCCCACACCCGGATCGAGGGACCCGACAAGGTCACCGGCCGGGCGCTCTACAGCTCCGACCTGACCGGCCCGGACCGGGACACGGCCCACGCGGCCCTGGTGACCAGCACCATCGCCCGGGGCCGCATCACCGGGTTCGACCTCGCGGCGGCCGAGCGGGTGCCGGGACTCCTCCGGATCTTCACCCACCGGGACTTCGCGGGCGCGGTGGCGCCGGTGAAGCACCTGATGGCCGGCGGGTACGCCAACAGCTCGCACCGTCCGCTCGATTCCGACGCCGTCGCCTATGCCGGCCAGGTCGTGGCCCTCGTGGTCGCCGGGAGTCAGGCGGCCGCCGAGGCGGCGGCCCATGCGGTGAAGGTCGCCTACGCGGAGGAACCCGCCGCCGGCGGCTTCGACGCCCCCGGGGCCGAGACCGTGCGCCTCGCCGACCTGAAGCCCCACCACGCGGACATCGCCCGGGGCGATGCCGAGGCGGGGTTTAGGGACGCTGCGCTCCGCGTCGAGGCGCGCTACGCGACGCCGGTCCAGCACCACAACCCGATCGAGCTGTTCACCACCCGGGCCGCCTGGGACGGCGAAAGGCTCGCCGTCCACGAGCCGACCCGCTACGTCGGCGCCGTGCAGCACGGGCTCGCGGCGCAGCTCGGGCTCGATCCCGCGCAGGTGCGGGTGGTGGCGGGGCTGATCGGCGGCCATTTCGGCTCGAAATTCGCCCTGTCGCAGCACACGGCCCTGGTCGCCCTGGCGGCCAAGCGCCTCGGCCGGCCGGTCTCGCTGGTGCCCAGCCGGCGACAGTGCTTCACCATCGCCAATTACCGGCCTGAATCGCGCCACCGCATCCGACTCGGCGCCGACCGGACGGGCCGGTTCACCGCCCTGGTCCACGAGGCCGAGACCGTGACGTCGCGCTTCGATCCCTTCGTCATGGAGGGCGCGGAGGTGACGGCGAGCCTCTACGCCTGCCCGAACATCCGCACCGAGGAGCGGGCCGTGCGGGTCGATCGCAACACGCCGGGGCCGATGCGGGCGCCCCCGGAGGTGCCGTTCCTGTTCGCCCTGGAGAGCGCCGTCGACGAGATGGCGGTCGCGCTCGGCATGGACCCGATCGCGCTGCGCCGCCTCAACGACACGGCGGTCGATCCGGTCTCCGGAAAACCGTTCTCGACCCGGCCGCTGATGGCCTGCTTCGACGCCGGCGCGAAGGCCTTCGGCTGGTCGCGCCGGGTGCCGCGCCCGGGCGCGATGCGCGACGGGCCCTGGCGGGTGGGTCTCGGCTGCGCGACTTCGGTGCGGCCCACCAAGATCGCGGCCGCGACCCTGCGGGTCCGGCTCGGCCCGGACGGCGCCGCGGAGGTCGCCTGCGCGCACCACGAGATCGGCAACGGCATCACCACGCTGCTGGCGATGGGCGCGGCGGACGGGCTCGGCGTGCCGGTGGAGCGGGTCACCGTCCGGCTCGGCGACACCGACCTGCCGGCGGCGGGGATCTCGGGCGGGTCGAGCACGACCACCAGCCTGATGAGCGCCCTGGCGCTCGGCTGCCGCCAGATCCGCGAGAGCCTGGCGCAGGCCGTGACCGGGCAGGGCGGGCGCCTCGCCGGCCGCGATCCGGGCAGCCTGCGCCTCGCGGGCGGCCGGCTCGCGGCGCCGGACGGGGCCGGGATCGCGCTCGGCGAGGCCGTCGGCCCGGAAGGCGTCGAGACGGTCGCGGAGTTCGTGCCGGCGGGCGGCGACCGGGAGAAGGCGCTCGCGGGCCTGCGGCAGGGCCATATCGGGCTCGCCCTCGGTGGGAGCGGGAAGGCCGTCTCCTGGGGCTTCGGCGCGCAGTTCGCCGAGGTCCACGTCCACGCCGAGACCGGGGAGATCCGCGTCGCCCGGCTCACCGGCGCCTTCGCGGCGGGGCGCATCTTCAACCCGCTGACCGCGCGGAGCCAGCTCACGGGCGGGATGATCTGGGGCCTCGGCTCGGCGCTGCTCGAAGAGACGGTGGTGGACGGCGCCGCCTACCGCAACCCGGATCTCGCCGAGTACCTCGTCCCCACGGCGGCCGACGCGCCGGAGGTGGAGGCGCTGCTGGTGCCCGACCCCGACGATCAGGTCGACGCGCTGGGCCTGAAGGGCCTGGGCGAGCTTGGGATCATCGGGGTGAACGCGGCCATCGCCAACGCCATCCACCACGCCACCGGCCGCCGGATCCGCAGCCTGCCGATCCGGCTGGAGGACGTGGCGTGAGGGATGACGGCGCGGACATCCGACCCCGCCTTCATCCTGAGGTGGAGCGCTGGACGTCGCCCGAGAGCCGGACGTCCTACTCCATCGTCGGCGCGAGCTTCTTCACGCTTGCCACGTCCTCGCCGAGCCACGCCGCATTCTTGGCGGTGCCGTCGAAGGTCGCGCTCGTCTTGAACAGCTCGTACTTGCCCTCCAGCGCGTAGGGCTTCGAGCGCGACAGCAGCTCGGCCACCGTGGCCTTGTCCATCGGCTTGAAGGTCTTCACCGCCTCGAAGGCTTGGTCGAGGTCGCGCTGGTTCTGGATGCCGGTGATCACCACCGAGACCGGCAGGTTCAGCGAGAAGTGCAGGTACTCGAGCGGCTTGATCGGCGCGTCCGCCTTCAGGATCACCCCATCGCCGAAGGTCTTCATGGCGAGCGGCGCGATGCCGTTCTGCACGAGGTAGGGCAGGACGAGGTGGCTGAACGAGCGGAAATGCGCGTCCATCACGTTGACCGGCATCTGCACGGCATCGAAGTGGAAGCCGCGCTCGGCGGCGACCTCCAGCATCTGCAGGTGGATGCGCGGGTCCTTGTGGCCGGTGAAGCCGATGTAGCGCAGCTTGCCCTGCTTCTTCGCCTCCAGGAAGCCCTCCATGGCGCCGCCCTCGGCGAAGACCCGGTCCGGGTCGTCGTAGCGCAGGATCTCGTGGTGCTGGACGAGGTCGATCCGGTCCGTGCGCAGGCGCAGGAGCGACTGGTCGATCTGCTTGAGCGCCTCCTCCTTGGTCCGCCCGTCCATCTTGGACATCAGGAAGACCTTGTCGCGGTAGCCGCCCTGGGCCAGGGCCGCGCCCATGCGCAGCTCGGAGCGCCCCTCGTTGTAGTCCCAGCAATTGTCCATGAAGGTGATGCCGCGGTCGATCCCGGCATGGATCAGCCGCGTCGCCTCATCGTCCGTCACGGCGCTCTTGCCGAGATGGAACCCGCCCATGCCGATCGCCGAGATCTTTTCGGAGCTCTTCCCGAACGGGCGGTAGAGCATCTCGCCCCGGCGCTCGCCGGGATCGGTGACGAAGGGCAGGTCCGCGGGGTCCTGCGGGCGGTTGCCCGGGAGGACGGGGGCGTTCACGGCCGCACCCGCGCTGCCCGCGCCCGCGAGGCCCGCGCCGAGCACGGCGCCCTGGAGGAAGCTGCGGCGTTCCATCGGCTGTCTCCGTTCGAGGATGTGGGGATCGGCAACGGCAGGCCTCGTGTCGGCGGCGCGACCGTAGAAGAAGGCGGCGTGGGTCCCCTCTCCCGTGCGGGAGAGGGTGAGGGATCAGGTCTTTCCGGACAGCGCGCACCCCTCACCTCAACCCTCTCCCACACGGGAGAGGGGGCTCGTCGCGCGGCCTGCCCTGTGGCGTGGGACAACGATCCGCGCCGGGTCATCGTTCGGTCTCCGCGGCGAGGCGTCCCGCCGCGTGCAGCAGGCGCAGGGCGGCGCAGGCGGCGCCGTAGCCGTTGTCGATGTTGACCACCGTGATGCCCGGCGCGCAGCTCGCCAGCACGGCGTCGAGGGCCGCGCGCCCGCCCGCGGCGACACCGTAGCCCACGGAGGTCGGGACCGCGATCACCGCGCCCGCCACGAGGCCGCCGACGACGCTGGGCAAAGCCGCGTCCATGCCGGCGGCGACGATCACCACCGGGTGCGCGCGGATCTCCTCGAGCCGCGACGTCAGCCGCCACAGGCCGGCGACGCCGACATCGGCGAAGAGCGAGACCGCCCGCCCGGCATAGGCCAGCACCCGCAGGGCCTCGCGGGCGACCGGCACGTCCGAGGTGCCGGCCGCCACCACGGCGACCCGGGCTGGACCGGTGACCCGTGGGGCCTCGCCGAACACGGCCGTGCGCGAGACCGGGCAGTAATCGAGCCGCGCGGCGTCCAGGAGCCGGTCGCGCTTCTCCGGGTCGAGGCGGGTGAGGAGCAGCGAGGCGCCGCGCGCCCGGGCGGCGTCCAGGATCGCGTCGATCTGCTCCGGGCTCTTGCCGGCGCAGAAGATCGCCTCCTCCAGCCCGATCCGCTCGGGCCGGGCGAAATCGAGGGTGAACTCTTCGGAGATGCTCACGCCCGGGCCTCCCGCGGCTCGACCAGGAAGGCGCTGCCGACCCGGTAGGGGGCGAAGCGGACCGGGCCGGTGAGACGGGCCGGCGCCATGTCCCGGATGCCCGCCCCGAGCGTCTCGCGATCCTCGGCGTCGAGGGCGGCGAGGCTCGCCGGATCGAGCTCCACCACCACGCCCTCGGCGCGGACCCGACAGCGGACGGCCCGTCCGGCGCCGTCGGTCGCCAGCGCTCCGCCGACCAGCCGCTCGACCGCGTGGATGAAGGTCAGGGTCTCCGGCTCGATGGCGATGCCGGTCTCGACCCGGCTCGACAGGCAGGGCGCGGCCGGCAATTCCGCCACGGCCCCGAGGCCGAGGTCGCGGGCGAGCGCCCGGACCGACGCCTTGTCGAACCCGGCCTCCACGTAGGGGTGGCGCACGCCGTGTTCCCGGGCGGCGTCGAGGCCGGGGCGGTACTCGCCGAGGTCGTCGCGGTTCGCGCCCGACAGGATCTGCCGGTCGGTGACGCGCCGGACCGCGCCGTAGAGGTTGGTCTTGCAGAAGAAGCAGCGGTTGACCGGGTTCGCCCGGTAGGCCGGGTCGGCGAACTCGCCGGCCTCGATCACCCGCAAGGACCAGCCCTCGCGGGCGCCCTCGGCGCGCACGCGCGCGGTCGCTTCCTCCGGCACCGCCGGCGAGACCGCGTGGACCATGAGAGCCGCCCCCGGCGCCAGCCGGTGGGCGAGGGTGGCGAGCGTCAGGCTGTCGACCCCGCCGCTCACCGCCACCGCGACGGGGCCGAGCCCGGCGAGGACGGATTCCAGATGCTGGCGCGTCATCGCTCCTCCTGCTCCTGTTCCAGGGCGAGGCGCTCGGCCTCGCGGCGTAGGGCGGCCCGGGCCGCGTGGCCCGCTCGGTCGCGGGCGTCGTCGGCCTCGGCCTTGGCGGTGCGCCCGCCCGGCCGCGCCACGATCTTCACGCGAACCGACCGGCCGTCGTGCTCGACCGTGCGGGCGGCGCGCGCGAGCACCGCGCCCTCCACAGGGTGGTAACGCAGGCCGATGGTCGTGGTCTCCCGGAAGCAGGCCGCGACCGCCGCCTCGAGATCCGCCGGGCGGACCAGGACCTGGATCCGGGCCATCATCCGGCCTTTCTTGCCGATGACCGGCATTTGCACGACGTCCACGATGCCGGGCTCGGCGCGCAGCCGGTCGAGGCCCGTGGCGAGATCCTCGCCGGACTGGTCGTCGACCTCGAAGGCGATCACCGCGAGCTCCCGCCGGCCCGGGCGGGACGCGGCGGCGTCCTCCAGCACGAGGGCGCGCAGGCAGTTGCTCAGGCCCGGCAGGACCTTCGTGCCGAAGCCGATGCCGGTGCGCCCGAGGATTCCCCGGGGGCGACCCCGCCCGGGATCGTCGCCGCAGAGGTGGCGCAGAATCGCCGCGCCGGTGGGGGTGACGCGCTCGCCGGGGATCCCGTCGTCGAGGGTCGCGAAGCCCGCCAGCAGAAGCGTCGTGGCGGGGGCCGGGACGGGGAGGGGACCGTGCTGGGTCCGCACCCGGCCTGAGCCCAGCGGCAGGGCCGAGACGCTCCAGCTGCGCGCCTCCAGGGCGGCGATCAGGTGGGCGGCGGCGACGATGTCGGCGATCGAGTCGGCGGCGCCGACCTCGTGGAACGCCACCGCGTCGACCGCGATGCCGTGGACGCGGGCTTCCGCCGCGGCGAGGTGCCCGAAGATGCCGAGCGCGTGCGCCCGCACCGCCGGCGCGAGATCCGCCGCCTCCAGCGCAGCGCGGATCTCCGACCAGGGCCGGTGGCCGTGGTCGTGGCCGTGGTCGCGGCCATGATCATGGGCATGATCGTGGCCGTGCCCGTGCTGATGGCCGTGATCGTGGGCATGCGGATGGTCGTGGTGCGTAGGGTGGGCGTGCCGGTGCGGCGCGGGCCCGGGCTCCGCCCCGGGCGCCGACACGGTGAAGCGCGCGCCGCTGAGGATCCCGTCATTGTGCGCGCTGACCGCGCAGGCGATGCGCGCGTCGACCGCCCGGATGCTGGCGGACACGCCGGCCCGATGCTCGGGGAAGGCGTCCAGCAGGGCGGCGGCGAACATGTCGCCGGCGACGCCGCCGAGCGCGTCGAGGTGGATGTGCATCGTGGGTCGCGCGGGCGCCGGTGGCGGGTGACGGGTCCGCCTCAGATCGGCCGCGGCCGCCCCGCGGCAAGGCGCGCGCGGCCTCCGGTGCCGCGGCGTATCGCCCGCGCCGCTCAGGAGAGCTGCAGGTAGGCCGGGTCGAACAGCCCGCGCTCCCGCAGCCCGTCGAGGTCGCGGATCGTCAGGCGGCGGCTGCGCAGGGCGACGAGGCCGCCGGTGCGCAGCTCCTTCAGGGTGCGGTTGATGTGCACGCTCGTCTGGCCGAGGGCGTCGGCGAGGTCGGGCTGGGTCACCGGCATCGGCAGCGTCGTCCCGTCCGCGAGGCCGACCCGCGTCAACCGCAGGTGCAGCTCGCAGAACAGGTGCGCCAGCCGCTCGATCGCCGAGCGCCGGCCGACGCTGGCGATCCACTCGCGGTGGATCGCCGTGGCGGCGAGCAGCTCCCGCCACAGGCACTCCTCGACGGCGGGCCGGCCGCGGACCGCCTCGCCGATCTGCTCCGGGGCGATCCGCGCCACGGTGACGGGCGTCAGCGCGCCGATGGCGTGGTCCATGCGCGCCCGGCGGAACACGAACGGGTCGCACAGGTCGCCCGGCAGGAGCAGCGCGACGATCGCCCGCCGGCCGTCCGGGAACTGCTTGTACCGGCAGGCCCAGCCGTCGAGGATCAGGTGCGTGTGGTACGGGTCGCTCTGCTGCCCCTCGATATCCTGCCGGGCCGCGACGTGGCGGACGTGCAGGCGCCCCAACCCGTCGAGGATCGCGCGGTCCTCGGGCGCGAGCCGGACATGCCGCTCCATCTTCCGTACGAACGGGTTGTCCACGTCCGCCTCCGGTCAGATCACCGCGGCGCCGGCGTGCCGGCGGCCGGACGGCGGCGCGCGGCCGGGCAGGCGCCGGGGCAGGCGCGAGGGCGGGCGACCGCGGCGGATCGGGCGATGTCGCGCCCGTCCGAAGCGTCCCGCACGACGGCGCCGCCAAGGGTATCAGTCAAATAATGAGGCACGGATATTTCTATCGGCAGGGGGCCAAACCGTCGCCCGAACATCGAAGTCCGGATCTTCTTGATCGGCTTGTGCCTGCAGCAGAAAAACGCGCGCCAACCTGTGTTAAGTCGGGGTTCTCGCCGGCGACGCGCTCCGTGAGCCCCCGTCGCTCAGGAGGCCGTGCCCGCCGGTGAGGGCCGGGCGCCGCGCTACTCCGCGGCGGCGCCCACCGTATCGGCCATGCGCGCCCGGCGCGTGCCCAGGGGCTGCGGTTCGCCGACGGTCGTGTCCTCGGCGGTCTGATGCTCCATCTCGGCGTTCACCTGGGCGCCGGCCAGCACGATCATGGTCGAGAGCCAGATCCAGGTCATGAAGCCGATCGCCGCGCCGAGCGAGCCGTAGGTCTTGTTGTAGCTGCCGAAATGGCCGACGTACCAGGAGAACAGCAGCGACGCGACGATCCACAGGACGGCCGCGAGGGCGCCCCCGGGCGTGACCCAGCGCCAGCGCGGCGCGTCCCGGCTCGGCCCGTAGCGGTAGAGCAGGGCGAGGCCGAGCAGCACCGCCAGGAGCAGGACCGGCCAGCGCAGCAGCGCCAGCCACCACGCGTCCGCGCCGAGCCCGACGAATTCCAGCACCACCGGCACCACCACCACCGCGGCCAGCGCCAGGAGGAGGAACAGGAGCGCCCCCGCCGTGAAGGCGAGGGAGACGAGATTGAGCACCAGGAAGTTGCGCTTCTCACGCTCGTTGTAGACGAGGTTGAGGGCGTCGAAGACGTGCTTCACGCCACCGTTGGCGCTCCACACGGACAGGGCGATGCTGATGAGCAGGCTAAACCCGAGGGTGGTGTTGCCCTGCTCGTTCAGCCGCTTCACCTGGTCGCCGACGATCTCCAGGGCGCCCTGGGGCAGGATGCCCTGGAGGCTGGCGAGCTGGTCGTTGATGGTCGAGGCGTCGGCCACGAGGCCGTAGCAGGAGACCAGGGCCGCCACCGCCGGGAAGATCGCCAGGAGCGTGAAGAAGGTGACGCCGGCCGCGATCAGCGACAGGCGGTTCTCGCCGATGTCGTGATAGGCGCGCAGCGCGATGTCCTTCCAGCCCTTGGCGGGGATCTCGGTCGGCGTCGAGGCCTGCCGCCCGCGATCGGCCTCGGCCCGGGCCACGGCGTGGGCCTCCCGTCCCGCATGCGCGGGCGACGTCCGGCGCGCCCCGTCCCGGTCGGCGGACCGGCCGGGCGCACGGTCGACCGAGGCACCGACCGCCCCGCGCGCCGACCGGCGGGGGAGGGCGACGAGGCCGATCAGCGCGGTGGCGAGGGCGAGCGTCCAGACCGTCGAGGCGCCTCCCTCGGGCGCGGCGGCCCTGGCGGGGGCTGGATCGGGGGCAGGCATCGGCGACCTCGGCAGGGTTCGGGCAGACGGGGGCGGGCCTTCGGGGCCGCGCGTCGCGGCGTCCGGGTCGGCGCGCCCGGGACGGCGCGTCCGAATGGCCGCAGCTGCGAGGGGGAACGCCGCGGCGCGGGGAAGGGTTCGCCGTGCAGTTGCAACTCGACGACACACGACGCGGAGAACCGGCATGGCACGCCTGGACGGCGGGACGGTGGTCATCACCGGGGCCTCGAGCGGCATCGGCCGGGCGGCGGCCGAGGCCTTCGCGGCGCGGGGCGCCCGGGTGGTGCTGGCGGCGCGGCGGGCCGACGTGCTCGACGGGATCGCCCGCGACCTGCGCGCGTCGGGGGCCGAGGCCGTCGCGGTCCCCACCGACGTCACCGAGCCCGAGGCGGTGGACGCCCTGGCCCGGGCGGCGCTCCGGGCCTTCGGCGGCATCGACGTCTGGATCAACAATGCCGGGGTGGGGGTGTTCGGCCCCCTGCTGGACGCTCCCCTGGACCTGCACCGGCAGACGATCGCGGTGAACCTGCTGGGCGCCGTGCACGGGGCCTACGCGGTGCTGCCGCACTTCCTCGACCGCGGCCGGGGGACGCTGATCAACACGGTCTCGATGGGCGGCTGGGCGCCGACGCCCTTCGCCGCCGCCTACACGGCCAGCAAGTTCGGCCTGCGCGGCTTCTCGGCGAGCCTGCGCCAGGAACTCGCCCGGCACCGCCACATCCGCGTCTGCGCCGTATTTCCCGCCATCGTCGACACGCCGGGCCTGGAGCACGGCGCCAATGTCAGCGGCCGGCGGCTCAATCCCGGGCACCTGTACTACGCCCCCGAGGCCGTGGCGGAGACCTATCTCCGCCTCGCGCGCCACCCGCGCGATGAGGTCGCGGTCGGCTGGCCGGCCCGCCTCGCGCAGGTCGGCTACGCGCTGGCCCCGTACCCGACCGAGCACCTGATGGGGGCCGGGTTCCGGTGGGCCCTCGACCGGGCCGAGCCCGGGCCGCGCACGCACGGGTCCCTGCGCGCGCCGACGCCGGAGGGCACGCGGGCCGACGGCGGCTGGCGCGCCCGCAAGGGCGTCCCCGATGCCGGAACCCTGAGTACGGCGCTCGGCACGGGGCT
Source organism: Methylobacterium sp. A52T (assembly GCF_053346095.1). NCBI lineage: Bacteria > Pseudomonadati > Pseudomonadota > Alphaproteobacteria > Hyphomicrobiales > Methylobacteriaceae > Methylobacterium > Methylobacterium sp. A52T. Next base: position 29,438 of record NZ_JBKFBI010000004.1, read on the forward strand.
CGCCGCCGCGGGGGCCTGCGCGGCCGTCCTCGCCGGCCTCGCGGCGGCGCGGCGGTTCGGCGCCCGCGGCTGAGCCCCGTTCGGGACAGGCGTTAACCCATGTTGCGGCATGGGCGACCCGGGCGCGCCACAACCGCTCCTCTGGGCTTGACCGGCCCGCCCGCCGACACCGGACCGTATGCCCGACACCGAAGGCCCATCGCTCCTCGATCCCATCGCGGACGTCGCAGAGGAGGCCGGGGACGAGACCCGCTTCGGCCTGCCGGAGGCCGTGCGCGCCCATCTCGGCACGCTCCTCGGTCGCGCCTACGACCGGATCGACCTCGACTCGGACAGGGATGCGAACCCCTTCGCCGACCTGCTCGCGCGCCTGGAGACCGCCCTCGCGCAGGCCGAGGGCGAGCGCGACAGGACCTTCCGCGCCGGCCTGCTGCAGGTGGTGCCGGCGCTGCACCGGTTCGCGGTCTCGTTGACGCGCGACCCGGCCGCGGCGGACGATCTCGTGCAGGACACCCTGCTGCGCGGCTGGCGCGGCCGCGGCGGATTCACCCCCGGGACCAACTTGGAGGCGTGGCTGTTCACGATCCTCCGCAACGTCTTCTACAGCCAGCACCGCAAGCAGGGCCGCGAGGTCGCCGACACCGACGGCAGCTACGCCGAGCGGCTGACCAGCATCCCCGAGCAGGGGGGCCATCTCGACCTGCAGGACGTGCGCGCGGCCCTGGATCGGCTCGCGCCGGTGATGCGGGAGGCGCTGGTCCTCGTGGCGATCGAGAACCTGAGCTACGAGGAGGCCGCCGTCGTCATGAATTGCCGGATCGGCACCGTGAAGAGCCGGGTCTGGCGCGCCCGCGAGCAGCTCGCGCGCATGCTCGGCTACGGCGGCGACGAGATCGGCAGCGACGGGGTCATGCTCTCGGTGACCGGCACCTCGGCCTGATCGCGACGATTCTCACGATCGAATACGCCAATTCGACACTTCGACGGCCGTATTCGCAGGCAAATTGACTTAGGTGAAAGCGCCCGGGCCGCCGCCTGGGCGATATGGAGCGGGTTGGGTCGATCCGTCGACTCGGCCGGGCTCCCATCGGTGTGACATCCCCCCGATCCACCGATGGGAGCCTCTTCACCGGCAGCCGCAGCAAACGCGCGGACCGGACACCCCGCCTCCGATCTCAGGTCGAGCCGCCCCGATCCGCGTCGAGCTGCTGCAGCAGCTCCGCCAGCCGGGGATCCAGCGCTTCGTCGATCACCGGATCGTACATCGCCCGCATCTGGTGGCCGAGCCGCACGCGCGTTTGCGCGTCGAGGGTTGGGCCGCCCGCGATGGGGATCACCCGCAGGGCGGCGGGTGCAGCGCCGGGGGCGTAGCGCTCGGTCGGTCTCGGGGCGGCACGCCGGTTCTCGGGCCGCGGTTCAGGCCGGTGTTCGGGATAAGGCATGCCTCCTACATCGGCCCGCACCCCCGCCGCGGCAACCACCGGTCCGCCCGATGGCACGTCCGACGGCACGACCGGCGGCGTGTCCGGCGGCGTGTCGTCGTCCGCCTCAGGCATCGTCCTCCGGGGCGAAGACCTCGCCCTTCTCGGCCAGCACGGTGTTGGCCGCGTCGCGGGCCAGCTCGTCCCGCGCGGCCGCGGGATCGGCGCGGCCGAGGGCCCGCGCCAGGGCCCCGTCCCAGCCGGGCGCCGGCGCCTGGCCCTGCCCGGCGAGGATCGCGCCGGCCCGGCGGCAGACCCGGTCCCAGTCCGGCGCGCCGAGGGCGGCCCAGTCGGTCCCGAGGCCGAGTTCGGTGGCGGCTTCGGTGGCGGCCTGGGTCGCGGCCCGGGTCGCGGCGTCGGCCGGGCCCGGCGGCGGGGCAGGGATGTCGGTCATGGCGATGCGGCCTCCTGCCGGGCTGTCGATGCTCCGGTGCACGATGTAGCGCGCCGGCCCCCGCCCATCAGCGCAGGCCGTGGGCCGCGAGTTCCTCCGGCACGCAAGCGGCCGCGTCCTGGCGCTCCAGGATCGCCTCGAGGGTGACCGGGCGGTCGTCCCAGGCATCCACGCCGACATCGCAGGAGCGCGTGGTGTCGGCGAGCCAGCCGTGGCTGTGCCCGTAGAGGTGGCGCGTCTCCCGCCACAGGCCCGGCCAGGCCCGGTGCGCGTAGTGCGACAGGAACAGGCGGTGCGGCCGCCCGCGTGCGTCCGCGACGGAGAGGCGGGCGCTCTCCACTGGCGGCTCGGCCCAGGGCAGGTCCAGGACACGGTTCGAATCGTGGTTGCCCCGGACGAGGCGCTTGGTGCCGTTCAGCCGCGCGAAGATCGCCGCGCAATGCGCCCGGCTGGCATGGGCGGCGAAGTCCCCGAGGTGCCAGACGACGTCCTCCGGGCCGACCACGGCGTTCCAGCCGGCGACCAAGGCCTCGTCGTGGGCCTCGACGCTGCCGAACCGCGCACCGCGGTGGCGGAGGATATGCGGGTCGCCGAAATGCGTGTCCGCGGTGAAGAAGATCGCCATGGTGTCGAGACCTGGGCCGCGGGCGCGTCCCGTCCAGGCCGGCCGGCGCGGGGCGCGCGGCCGCACCGCCGCTTCGGGCCCGCTTCCAGCCCGACTCGGGCCCGCTTCCGGGAAGCCGCACGGGCCGGTAAGGCTGCGGCGATGCTGGATCCCGCCATCTACGCCCATCTCCTGGACGCGGCGCGCGCACATCCGCCGCTGCGGGCCGCCCTGGAGCGGCCCGGTCCGATCCGGATCGAGCCCTCGGCGCATCCGTGCGTCGCCGACCGCCTGTTCGTCGAGGTGGTCAACCAGCAGCTCTCCGTCCGGGCGGCGGCGGCGATCTGGGCCCGGATCGAGGCCGCGGCAGCGGCGGTGGGCGCGAGCCCGAGGGGCCTGTTCGAGGCCGGGGACGCGGCGCTGCTGCGGGCCTGCGGCATCTCGGGCAACAAGGTGCGGGCGCTCCAGGCGATCGTGGCGGCCGAGACGGCGGGCCTTCTCGGGCCGGGCCTCGCCGCCCTGCCGCATCCCGAACGGTCGGCGATCCTGTGCGGCATCCGCGGCGTCGGCCCCTGGACGGCCGACATGGTCGGCATCTTCCACTTCCACGACCCGGACATCTGGCCCGCGGGCGACGTGGCGGCGGTGGGCTGCCTGCGCCGCCTCACCGCGCAGGCCGACACCGCCGCGGTGGCGGCCGCCTTCGCGCCGTACCGCTCGATCCTGGCCCGCTACCTGTGGCGGATCAAGGACACGGCGCCCGCACCGGCGGACCTACCGGCGGACCTGCCGACCCGGACGGAACCGGCGCCCTGGGCCCGGCGCCCCCGCGGCACGGCGAAATCCGGGTGACGGCCGGCCGGAGATCGGCTATCCGTCGGCGCCTCCCGGGCCCGTAGCTCAATGGTTAGAGCCGGCCGCTCATAACGGTCTGGTTGCAGGTTCGAGTCCTGCCGGGCCCACCACCAATTAGCTAAGGCGCTGCAAACGCTTAAAGATCGTCGACCATCTCGCTTGCAATCGGGCCGGGATGCATCACAAATTGCCTAACATGGGCGACGACGTTCCTGAGGGTCGCCCAGATCTTGATCCGGCCGGAAGGTGAGCTTCCAAGTCTCATTAGGCGGCTTGCAAGGCCGTTTCCAGGGCCATTCCTGGGCCGTTGGCCACCCCAGGGCGGTCTGAGGACCGCTCTCGTTGTAGTGCCGCCGCCTCGTCTCGATCTTGTTCCTCATGTCGGCCAGCGACAGGGACGCAGTTCGCGTTCAGGCACTCGTCGCGTCGGCGGCCGTCTTGTGTGGATGGCTCCCGCATTGCAAGTGGCGAATTGAGCTTCTGACGCGTTGGTCGGGTGCAGTCTTGTGTCCGGCCTGTTGATGCAGTCGTTCATGTTGACCGCTGGCCCTGATGGTATCCGCGAGCTGGGTCCCACTCTGCTTTGCGGGCTATGACGCCCTGGACAGCCGGCGGGGTGTCCCGGCTCCCGGTCTGACCGGTTCGCCATCAACTCTCATCGTCCTCGCAACCCGGAAACGTCTCCGCTACGTGCTGTCAGGCAGCCCTGGCCGCAGGTGCGCGGTAGGTGCCGCCGCGGGTCATGATCGCCCAGGCGACCCGCGCCGTGCGATTGGCCGCCGCCACTGTCACCACGCGCACCGGCTTGCGCTGCAGTAGCGTCGGCAGCCGCGGGTCGACCGAGGTCGGCGTCGTCTTCGCACGCCGGATCAGAGAGGTCATGCCGACCACGAGCAGGCGACGCAGGTAGCGGTCGCCCATGCGCGAGATCCGGCCCAGGCGCTCCTTGCCGCCACTGCAGTTCTGCAGCGGTGTCAGGCCCAACGAGGCCGCGAACTGCCGACCGGAGCGGAAGCGTTCGGGCTCGCTCACCGAGGCGGCCAACGCGGTTGCCGAGACGATGCCGACACCCGGGATCGTCGCCAAGCGCTGCGACAGGTCGCTGTCCCGATGCCAGGCGAGCAACTCCTTCTCCAGCCGGGTGAGCTGAATCTGCAAGGCACCGATCTGATCGGCCAGCCCGGTCACCACGCGCTGGGCTAACGGCGGCACCTCGGCCGCGTCTCCGGCCGAGAGCCGGGCCGCCAGTTCGAGCGCGTGCCGCAGGCCCCGCGCCATCTCGATCCCAAACTCGGCGAGCAGGCCTCGGATCATGTTCACCAGCTGCGTGCGTTGCTTGACCAGCAGGTCGCGCGTCCGGTGCAGCGCCAGCGCCGCCTGCTGCTCGGTCGCCTTCACGGGCACGAAGCGCATGCTGGGGCGCGTGACCGCCTCACAGATGGCAGCGGCGTCGTTCGCATCGGTCTTGCCGCGCTTGACGTACGGCTTCACGTAAGCCGGCGGCATCAGCCGCACGTCGTGGCCGAGCTTCATGAGCTCCCGGGCCCAGTGATGCGCTGTGCCGCACGCCTCCATGCCGATCAGGCACCGCGGCAGCTTGGCGAAGAACGGCGTGACCTGCGCCCGCCGCAGCGCCTTCCGAACGACGACGTGCCCAGCTGCATCGACGGCGTGAACCTGAAAGATGCTCTTGGCCAGATCGATGCCGACGGTGGTGATCTCCATGGGAATGGCTCCTGCATCTGCGTGGCTGCTGTTTCGACAGCAACCTCATCTTGGCATCGAGATGCCGTCAGTCGGAGCGGGAGCCATCCACCCCATCTGCTTTCTCTGCCCCCCATCTCCAAAGCAGCCGTTCCATTATCGGCCAGACTACGTCACACCGGATTATCAGCGCGGGCAGGAGCAGACATTCGGCTTTGCGCCCATCTCGGCCGTTACAGTCACCGTTAGCCGCTTCCAAGAGCGGACATCGACGGCTCGGCGTGCTTCGGCTTCCGCGGAAGCCTCACGGAGCTAGCCAGGAACAGCTTCTCTGTCGCGCGCGTCGTTGTCGGTGGGTACCTCGCCAGGCCGGAAACCCGCCCCCATGATGCAGCTTGTCATCCCGGGATGGGATGGCGCCGCAGGAACTCGAGTAGAATGGCGTTGAACCGCTCGGGCTGCTCCTGCTGCACCCAATGACCGGTGCCCTCGATTAGGTGAATGCCGTCCATGCGGGTGCAGGTCGTGGCGCGCATGCGCTCGATCGCGCCGGGCTTGCGGTACGTACCCCAGTCCGCAGCGCCGGAGATGAAGCAGGACGGCACATCGATCGAGCGACCGGCGAACAGCTCGATCTCCGAGCGGCCGATCGGGCCGGTGTGGCAGCGGAACCAGTTGAGCCCGCCCTGGAAGCCCGTGCGACCGAAGGCGGCCGCGTAGGCGGCCAGATCCGCCTCGGGCAGCCAAAGGTTGGCGGCGATCTCGGCCGGCGTCGGCATGTCGGGCGCGACGGTCGCGGCCATGCCGACACCAGCGTCCATGATGTAGTAGGTCGGCAGCGTGGCGAGCTCGGCCGCAGATCCGGTGGCGAGCGGGTGCGGGCGGTTGCCGGCCCAGTCGGCGCTCTTCACGTGGAAGTAGGCGCGCAGGAAATCGTGCAGGCCCTGAGGGGCATGGAGCATGTCGCCATTCGCGCCCGGCGTGCCGAACCAGGCCATGCTGTCCTGTCGGGGGGGCGATAGGGCCGCGAGTTGGGCAGCCATCGACGGCTCCGGCGGTCCGGGGGGCTTGCCGGCCGTATCGAACGGGATCGTGGGCGGTCCGTCGAACGGGAAGCTCATCATCACGAGGGCGCGGAACACGTCGGGACGCACGAGCGCGCAGTAGGCGGCGACCATCGATCCGAAATCGTGTCCCACGACCGCGGCGACCAAGCGGTGCCCCAAAGCTTCCACGACGCCGAGCGCGTCGCGGGCGTAGCTGTGCGTGCGGAAGGACGCGACGTCGCCGTCATAACGGTCGTCCCACCCCGTGGTCCCGCCGTAGCCGCGCTGGTCGGGGGCGATCACGTGGTAGCCGGCTGCGGCGAGCGGCAGCATCGTCCGGCGCCAGCTGAAGGCGAGATCCGGGAAGCCGTGCAGCAGCAGGACCGCCGGACGCGCGGGTGTCTCGTAGCCCGCCTCGAGCACGTTGACGGTCAGCCCGTTGATGCCCGCAAGGCTGCGTTGCCGGATTCCGTCGGGGAGCTTGAGGTTGTCTCGATCTTCCGATGTCATGGGTATGGCTCCGGCGAATGTGACAAGGCGTGACGAGGCCCTCGCTCGGCCAACGGGCCAGGAGAGCGATGACGCGGCCGCGATACCTCGCAGAACGATCCGGCGCGTCAGGACGGCTCGGGAAACCGGTCGGTCCCTCACGGGGCGCACCGGTCACGGACCGGCGACGGACCGCCGCCCGCACCAGCCTGGACGATGCGGTCGGCGACGGTGCCGAGATCGTCCGCCACGATGTCCGGTGCGCGACCGAGCGCGACCGGCGCGTTCCCGGGACGCAGCACGAGCGCCGTCCGGTAGCCGGCTGCGGCAGCCCCCAGCGTGTCGAAGGCGTGACAGGAGACGAGCCACAGGTCGGACGGCGCGACGCCCAGCGTCGCGGCGAGGTCCGTGTAGCTCTCCAGCGCCGGCTTGTAGCGGCGGACGCGGTCGTCGATGCTGTGGAGCGTATCGAAGAAGGGCCTGATCCCGGCCTGCGTGAGCTGGGCCTCCACGGCGGCCGTGGGATTGTTGCTCAACGTGACGAGGCGGTAGCCGGCGCTCTTCAGATCGGCCAGGGCCTTCGGGGTATCGGCGTAGGTCGGCATCTCTGCCGAGAGGCGCCGCAGCGAGTCGAGATCCGCCGGGGCCACCGTGCGGCCGCTCGCCTGGGCCAGCATCCGCAGGACGGCCACGCCGACCGCGCCGGAATCGGCGTAGTCGCCCGATAGGGTCAGCGCCTCGGAATAGAGGATGACGTGGTTGAACCACGTGCGCAGCGCGCGCGCATCGCCGAAGACGCGGACGAAGACCGGGGCGAGCACGCCGAAGTCGAGGAGGGTCTCGTTGACGTCGAAGACGATGACCGGATCGACCGAGGCAGCGCTCGTGTTCATGAAGCGACTCGTCTTGGATGGGGAACGCATCGGCGCTCGCAGGATCGGCGCTGCGGCCAAGCCCGCGACCAGCGTACGACGATCCGGCACGGTGGCGTGGGTGTGCTCCGACATTCGAACCGACCCCTTGTGTGTCGTGAACCCCATCGACGGCACCCGCTCGACGCACTCGTCTAAGCGGCCAAGTCACTCGCGAAAATTCGAAACTTCTGAAGAAACTCTTCCGCTCAATCGAACCTACATCTGCCACGCTACGATGATGTCGCTGACCTGCCGGAGCACGGCTTCCTGCCTGGCCAGCGTCAGGCCCGGCGCCTCGTAGTAGGCGCTCACGAAAAGCGGTGGCTTTCCGGGCCGCCTCGCGAGCGCGTAGTCGTTGCAGTAGCCGTTGCCCGTGCCCGTCCGATCGCCGGCCGCCCAGTCGGCCGGGAAAGCCGCCCGCAGCCGTGACCGGCCGACCTCGTTGCCGGCCATCCAGGCCTCGAGCGTGGCGCGCGACGGTGCGCTCAGAACGTCGCCCAGGAGCAGCGCATGGACGGTCGACACGATGGCGCGCGGCGTCGTCGTATCGCGGATGCCCGAAGGCGTGCCGGCCGCTGTCTCGTATCGGTCGAAGCGCGTGACCGCGTCGCCGAGCCCCCGCACGAAGGCGGTCAGGCGCTCCGGGCCGCCGTGCCGCGCGAGGAGGAGGTTGGCGGCCGCGTTGTCGCTCCGATGCATGATGGCGAGGCACAGCGCCTCCACCGTCAAGCTTCCTTCGTCGAGATGGGCCCGCGTGACCGGCGAAGCCGGCAGGAGATCCGCTGCCGTGTAGGACACGCGGGCGTCAAACGCCTCCGTCCCGGCGTCGACGTCGGCCAACACGGCGGCAGCCAACACGCCCTTGAACGTGCTGAAGAGCATGAAGCGCTCGTCGGCGCGATGAGCCAAGGTCCGGCCGGAGCCCGCATCCACGGCGAAGACGCCCAGCCTTCCACCCTGCCGCCGCTCGAGAGCGCCGAGCGCGTCCTCATCGGCCGCCCGGGCGGTCCCTCCTGGAACAGCGAGGGCGCCACATGCGAGGACGATCTGGCGGCGGGATATCACGGGTCTCAAGCGTCCAAGCTCTTCTGCGAGCCCATCCAGCCTGACGTCGACCACTTGGCCCCGTCGCAGTCAGAGGCACGGACGCGCGCGGCATCGAACATCGAAGCCAGGCGGGGCAACCGCTCAGGCATGGTAATCCGGGCGGTCGATATCGGCGATGAGGCTTCTCTCCCGCGGTTGCCAGCCGAGGGTCGACCGCGTCCGCGCGCTGGAGGCCGGCCCGTGGCCGGCCACCCACATCGCCAAGCCGCCGAAATGCGCCTCCGCCTGCTCGGGCGTGAGGGACAGGGCCGGCACGCCGACCTGCCGGCCGATCGCCTCGGCGATCAGTCGGAACGGCACGCCCTCATCCGCGACGGCGTGGTAGGCCTCGCCCCGGGCGCCGCGTTCGAGGGCATGGCGGAACACGCGCGCCGCATCGAGGCGATGCACGGACGGCCACAGGTTCTGCCCGTCGCCGACATAGGCGGAGACGCCCCTCGCGCGCGCCACGGCCGCCAGCATGGGGATGAAGCCGTGCCGCTCGCCTCGCCCGTGCACGGAGCGCGGCAGGCGGACCACGGAGGCGCGCAGCCCGCGTTCGGCCAGCGCGAAGGTCGTCTGCTCCGTCGCGCGAGGGAACGCGGGGTCGACCGGGGGCCGTGCGTCCTCGCGAAACATCTCTCCGCGGGGCAGCAGCAGGAAGCCGCTGACCGACACGATGGGCCGATCGGTGCCGGCGAACAGCGCACCGAAGGTCTCGATCGCCCGCCGATCGTCCTCGGCCATCGCGGCGATCTGCGCCAGATCGAGGCCGAACGCCAGATGGATGATGCCGTCGGCCTCGGCGGCACCGGTCCGGAGCACGTCCGGATCCCCGATCGCGCCAATCAGCGGTGTGCCGCCCAGGGCCGAGAAGGCGGCGGCCTTGTCCGTCGTGCGCACGAGCCCGGTGACCGCATGGCCCGCGTCGAGCAGATCGCGGGCGACCGCGGAACCGACCCAGCCATTCGCTCCAGTCAGAAAGACGCGCATGCTAGATCCCTCGTCATGGCCGGCGGCTGCCGTGCGGCTCACCGTGTCAGTGACTGACATAGCGCTGATGTCAGTCACTGACAACAGGAGGTTCGAGTCTTGGATCGCTCGGAAGACGATGTGCGCGTCCGCCTCCGGCAGGCCGCCATGGCGCTGTTCGAGGAGCGCGGTTACGAGCGGACCACGGCCGCCGCGATCGCCGCGCGCGTCGGCGTGACGGAGCGGACCTTCTTCCGGCACTTCCCGGACAAGCGGGAGGTGCTGTTCGACGGCGAGGCCGTGCTGCGAACCGCCCTCACGGCCGCCATCGCCGAGGCCCCCGGCGCGCTCGGACCGCTCGCCACCCTGTTCTGGTCGTTCCGGTCCATCCGGCCGCTGCTCGAGAGCAACCGGCCCTATTCCGGGCCGCGGCACGTCCTGATCGCCCGCACGCCCGCCCTCTACGAGCGCGAACTGGCCAAGACGGCCGCCTTGACCGACGCGCTGGCCGACGCGCTGCGGCTGCGCGGTGTCGCGGATCTGCGGGCGGCGCTGGCGGCCCGGACCGGGATGGCGGCCTTCGTGCACGCTGTGATCTCCTGGCTGGAGGATCCCGAACCGGGTCTGGGCGAGCGCCTGGAGCGGACCTTCGCCGAGACGGTCGCGCTGGTCGCGGAGGCCGGGCGCTGAGAAGTCCGCGGCAAAGGCCCACCGCTCCCGATCTCACGCTTCCGGATCGAACCAAGTGCGCAGCGGATCCAGGGTGGTCTCATGGGCCAGCGGGGGCGCCACCCCTTCGGGGGCCACCATGCCGACCCGGTCGTGCCAGTACGTCGCCAAGCCCACCTGCGCCGTGCCCACGAGGTCGTAGGCCGAGCCGGCGACGAACAGGCAGCGCTCCGGCGCGACCCCGAGCGCCTGAAGACCGAGCCGATAGGGCCGCGGGTCGGGCTTGTAGAAGCCGGCTTGCTCGGCCGTGACGACGGCGTCGAACGCGACCCCCACGCAATCGGCGGCGATGCGGCCCAGGCGCTCGGAGCAGTTCGTCACGACGCCGAGCCGCACGGATCGCCCCGCGAGCGCCCGCAGGGCCTCGGTCACCCCGGGCCACGGTCGGAGTTCTCCGTAACGGGCCTCGAGATCGTCCGCGACGCGGCGCTGCAGCCCCACTGCCTCGGCGGCCTCGGCCACGAGGGTCTCGTAGGGTCGGTACGCACCCGTCCGATAGGTGATCCGCAGGTACTCCGCCCGCCACCGGCGGCCGGCCTCCTCGCCGCCGGCGACCGCGTTCCACAGGGACCAGCTGTCGAGGAGCGCCGTCAGGAGATCGAACAGGACGGCATCGAACCGGTGGGGTGTCATGATCGGCATCTCCCTGGCCGCTTCCGGCGGACGGTGTCGTAGGGCCGGACCGTGCGCCGAGGCTTCGTCAAATCCCGGGCGCCCGGCCGGCACCGCGCGGCGCCTCCCGTCAGGCCGCCTCGGAATGCGGCGCCCGGTCCGCCTCCGCGGTGATCGCCCGCAGGATCGCCGCGAAGGCCAGGTCGGCGGACAGGTGAAGCTCGGCCGTGGTCTTGTTCTGCATCGGATGCGAGACGTAGACCGAGGCGGCGTCGAGGCCGATCGTCGCTCTCTGCGACTCGAATGCCTGTTCGAACTCGGTCGTCAGGACGCTGACGCCGGCCAGGCCGCGCTTGTCGAGGTCGTTGAGATCGTGCGTCGAGCACGAGGTGCACGAGCCGCAATCGGACAGGGCGATGATGACGGCCTGGCAGTGCGCCGCGATGTCCAGGATCATCTCGCGGGGCGCCACGCGCGTGTTCGTCGGCTTCTTGTAGCGGCGCGTGGCGATGCCGCGCGCGCGGCACAGGACCTCCAGGCGGTCGATGAACTCGTCGCCCCGCATCTTGCCGATATCCATGAGGGCGACGGTCCGGCCCTGCAGGGTGTCGAGCGGCTCGACGCGGGGGCGCAGGGCCGATGCGGTCTCGGCGGTCGGGTCGCGCAGCAGGATACCTTCGGTCACAGCACAATCTCCCTGGTGACGGGTTGGGACTCGGTGCGGAAGCGTCCGCCGGTCCAGCCGGCGCAGATGGCGGAGAACAGCCCCGCCTGACCGCCCGCCTGGACGATGAGGAGGCCCTCGGGCCAGAACTTGTTGACCATCTCGTCCCGGCGGCTGACAGCGATGCCTTCGCCGACCCCGTGGGCGCCCTGGATCACGTCCACGCCGGGACGGACCATGGCCCCGTGCAGTTCCGCGGTGATCCGGGCCCGGTCCCATCCGGCATCCCGGAAGATGGCGTAGTGCTCGGGCACCAGGACAAGCATCGCGTTGGTGAACTCGCACAGCTTGTAGTGGCCGACCGCGAGCAGCGACATGGCCAGGGACTTGGTCAGCTCCTCCGGCGTCCGGGAGCGCTGATCGAGGAAGCCCTGGATGCCGTCGCCCTGGAACAGCGTCACCGCGTTCGTTCCCGGCGCGATGCCGCGGGCGACGGCGAGGGGCTGCCAGGTCGGATCCGACTCGTCCTCGGCGAAGCAGAACGTGTACTTCCCGGGGCCGCCGAGGACCGCCCGGTCGAGCTCGCCCGGTCGACCGCCGCCGACGTTGCGGATGATCAGCTGCAGCGCCCGGCCGATCGTCGCGTTGGCGCGGTTGCCCTGGCCCAGGCAGTTGATGCCCGAGTTCATGCCGATCTCGCGGGCGATCGGCCCGTTCACCACGATGATCGGCCCGGAGAAGCACGTGGTGCACAGGAGCCCGTGCATCGTGAACAGCGGGTCGAGCGCCGCCTCCAGCGCCGCCAGGACGACCGGCATGTATTCAGGGCGGCAGCCGGCCATCACGGCGTTGATGGCGACCTTCTCCACGGTGATCGGGGAGAGATTGGGGGGCACCTCGCCGATGACCTCGTCGGCCTTTCGCGACGTGCCGTCGAGCATGCGGAGGATGCGCGCGTCGGTCGGCGGCACCACCGGGAGGCCGTCGCTCCAGCCCCGGTCGTAGGTGGCCTCGAATTCGTCGTCCCAGGCGCCGAGCCGGATCGGCCGCGACTGGAAATCGACCTGTCCGAACTTGGCCCGCAGCACGTCGTGCACGCCGGGCTCCCGGGACTTCGAGCCGCATCCGGGACGCATCGCGGGGAGATCCGCCCCGAGATCGCCGAGGCCGGTCATGTCCTGCCAGTCGCCACGATGCCAGCCGAAGGTGCGCGCCACCTCCTGACCGTCCTTGAGGCGGACGAGCGTCGGCACGGCCTCGATGTCGAAGGCGAAGGACTGCTCCAGCGACGTGTCGTCGATCGCCGCGACGCCGGAGGGAAAGCCCGGATCGTCCTGCGTGTAGACGCGGGTGGGCAGGGCGCCGGCGATGCGCCCGACGACGTCCTCCAGCATCTGGCACGTCTCGCACCCGTGCTTGACGAAGATGACGAGCTGATCGCCCTGTCTCACATGCGTGTTCACGGCCTCTCTCCTTGCTGCAGCCAGATTTCCGAAGGGCGGCGCCGATGAGCCCGACGGCTTACGGACACTGTTCCCACGTGCTCTTGGTCAGGACCGCTTTCCGGTCGCCGCGGGCGGCCGGGCCATCGACCGGCGGCGAGACGGCGGCCGGACGGCGCGACCGCCCCTGCTGGAAGGGGACATCCGGCCCGAAGGCCTCGGCGTAGGCCGCCTCGGCCGCTGCCGGGTCGAACTCGCCGCTCATCTTCGCGACGACGACCGTCGCGAGGCTGTTGCCGATGATGTTGGTGACCGACCGCGCCTCGGACATGAAGCGGTCGATGCCGATGATCAGCAGCAGGCCCTCGACCGGCAGGACATGCGTCGCCGAGAGCGTCGCGGCGAGCACGACGAAGCCGGAGCCGGCCACCGAGCCCGATCCCTTCGACGTCACGAGCAGGAGCAGGAGCAGGCCGAGCTGCTGGCCGAAGCTCATGTCGATGCCGTAGGCCTGCGCGATGAACAGCGACGCCATCGACAGGTAGATCGCCGTCCCATCGGCGTTGAACGAGTAGCCGACCGGCAGCACGAGACCGACGCTCGACTTCGAGCATCCGAGGCGCTGGAGCTTGGTCATGAGGCGCGGCAGCACGCTCTCGGAGGAGCAGGTGCCGAGGACGACCAGGACCTCCGCGCCGATGTAGCGGATGAACCGGAAGAGGCTGAACCCGTAGGCGCGGGCGATCGCCCCCAGCACCACCCCGACGAACAGCGCGCAGGTCAGGTAGACGCTCAGGAGCATGTGCCCGAGGACGAGGATGGACCCGACGCCGTAGCGGCCCACCGTGAACGCCATGGCGCCGAACGCGCCCAGCGGCGCGAGGCGCATGATCAGGGCCACGAGCTGGAACAGGATGTCGTTGACGGCCTGCGCCACCACGACGAACGGCTTCGCCCGCTCGCCGATCAGGACGGCCGCGCAGCCGAACGCGATGGCGAAGAACACGATCTGAAGCAGATCGCCCTTGGCGAACGCCGCGACGGCGTTGTCCGGCACGATGTTCGAGAGCAGATCCACCATGTACCGGTCGGCCGACGCGCTCGCGTATTTCGTGACATCGACCGCCACCGCGCCGACGCGGCTCCTGTCGAAGCCGTCGCCGGGCCGGACGAGGTTCACGACGATCAGGCCGATGATCAGCGCCAGCGTGGACGCGACCTCGAAATAGAGGAGTGCGCTCCCGCCGATGCGGCCGACTTTCTTGAGGTCGCTGACCTCCGCGATGCCGATGACGATGGTCAGGAAGGCGATCGGCGGGATCACCATCTTGATCAGCTTGATGAACGTGTCGCTCAGCGCCTGCAGGGAGACGGCAAAGCTGGGCCAGAGCAAGCCCAGGGCCGCTCCGGCACAGAGTGCGACGACGACCTGCAGCGTCAGATTGGAGGATGTGCGTCGGATCGCGTGCAGCATGGGAACCCCCGCTCGGTGGTGTCGCGCGCTTCTGCCGCCAACTGATATGCCAGTTTAGGTATTGACGCGCAATACCGCTGGATTGATATTCCAATCATGAGCGAGATCGATAATCTGAGCCTCCGTGCCGAGGCCCTTATCCGCGAGGCCATCGTCAGCGGCCGCTTCGCCTTCGGGGAGCGGCTGTCGGACCGGGCCCTGGCCGACGAGCTTCAGATCAGCCGGACACCCGTGCGCGAGGCGCTCGCTCGCCTCGCGCAGGACGATCTCGTCGTGGTGCGCCCGCAGAGCGGGACCTTCGTGATGAGCCTGGATGCCGCCGACGTGCGGCGCATCTGCGAGATGCGGGCCGTGCTCGAGCTGGGCGCGCTGCGCATCGCTGCCGCCCGCGATCCGGACGTTCTCGTCGCCGCCGTCTCGGTTCCCCTGTCCGGGGGCGCCCTGGCGGTGGAGGACGAGGATCTCGCGCGGGCCGAGGCGATGGACGGCGCGTTCCACGAGGCTCTGATCGCGGCGGCGGACAACGCGCTGCTCACCCGGGCCTATCGCGGGATCGCCGATCAGGTCGGCGCCCTGCGCCACAGGCTGCCGCGCGAACTCGCGCGCATGCGGGCGGCCGTGGAGCAGCACCGCCGGATCATCGACCTCGCCGTGACGGGGCGGCTTCCGGAGGCCGAGACCCAGCTCTCCACGCATGTCCGCATCGTCGAGCGGCTCGCGACCGAATTTCTCTTCCAGGACGTCAAGGCCACCGGGCGCTCGCGCCGTCGGTCCCATCCCTCGGAGCGCACATGACGGTTCATCGCACGAAGCTGCTGATCATCGGCGCCGGTCCGGCCGGCTACACGGCAGCGATCTACGGGGCGCGGGCGAACCTGCGGCCGCTCCTGGTGACCGGGCTTCAGCCGGGCGGACAGCTCACCATCACCACGGAGGTCGAGAACTATCCGGGCTTCGCGCGCGCCATCCAGGGGCCCGACCTCGTCGAGCAGATGCGGGAGCAGGCCGAGCACGTCGGAACCCGGATCCTCTCCGACACCATCGTCTCCGTCGATCTCTCCAGGCGGCCGTTCGAGGCCGTCGGCGACAGCGGCGACACCTACCGCGCCGACACGCTCGTCGCCGCCACCGGCGCCCAGGCCCGCTGGCTCGGGCTGCCCTCCGAGCTGGCGTTCAACGGCGCGGGGGTCTCGGCCTGTGCGACCTGCGACGGCTTCTTCTACCGCGGCAAGGAGGTCGTGGTCGTGGGCGGCGGCAACACCGCCGTCGAGGAGGCGCTGTACCTCGCCAACCTCGCCGCGAAGGTGACCGTGGTCCATCGGCGCGACCGCTTCCGGGCGGAGCCGATCCTGCAGGACCGGCTGGCGGCCCATCCCAGGATCGCGGTCGTCTGGAATCACGTGGTCGAGGAGATCCTCGGCCGGGACGAGCCCGTGAAGGCGGTCACGGGCGTGCGGCTGCGCGATGTCGGGACCGGCGGCATCCGCGACCTGGCAGCCGACGGCGTCTTCGTCGCCATCGGACATGATCCCGCGACGGCGCTCTTCCGAGGGCAGGTCGAGATGGAGGCTGGCGGCTACATCCGGATCTCCCCGTGGTCCACGAGAACGTCGGTCCCGGGCTTCTTCGGGGCCGGCGACTGCGCGGAGAGCGTCTACCGGCAGGCGGTCGTAGCCGCCGGGATGGGCTGCATGGCGGCCCTGGAGGCGGAGAAGTTCCTCGCCGACCACGCCGCCGATCCCGCGGTCAGGGCCGAGGCACGGAGCACGCGCGCGATGATCGGCGCCTACGCCTGATCCGGCTGCGGACCGTCGAGCCCGAAGGAGTCCCCGCATGGTGTCGTTCAGTCGCCGCGATGTCGTGGCTGCCCTGGCCGGGGCGGCCGCCAGCGACCTGATCCCGGGGCGCGCCGACGCGGCGCCCGATCCGTCAGGCGATCCGGCCGTCAGGCGCATCTGGGCAGGCGTCCTCGACGTGGCCTATCGCGAGTCCGGTCCGCCGGACGGGCCTCCGGTCATCCTGCTCCACGGCTTCCCCTACGACGTCCATGCCTACGGGGCGGTCGCACCCGTTCTGGCGAAGGCGGGAAGGCGCGTGATCGTGCCCTACCTGCGCGGCTTCGGGCCGACCCGGTTCATCGAGGCCGCCACGCCGCGGGTCGGTCAGCAGGCTGCATTGGGCAACGACCTCCTCGCCCTCCTCGACGCGCTCGGCCTGCGCAGGGCGACGCTCGCCGGATTCGACTGGGGCGCCCGCGCGGCGTGCGTGGTGGCGGCGCTCCATCCCGAACGGGTCAGCGGTCTCGTGAGCAGCGGCGGTCCCGGCTACAATATCCAGAATCGCGCGGACTTCCTGAAACCGCGCGACACCGCGTTCGAGCGCCGTCACTGGTTCTACTGGTACCTGAACGCGCAGCGCGGCAGGACGGCCTTCTCGAACGATCCCGCCGGCTTCTGCCGCTATCTGTGGCACGAGTTCTCGCCGAGCTGGGCCTTCGACGACGCGACCTTCGCCCGGACCGCCGCGGCGTTCGAGAATCCCGATTTCGTGACCGTGGCGCTGCACTCCTACCGCTTCCGCATCGGCGAGGTGCCGGGCGATCCCGCGCTGGAGCCGATCGAGCAGCGGCTCTCCGCCAGTCCGCGGATCACGGTCCCGACGATCGTGCTGGAAGGCGCCGACGAAGGTGTCGATCCGCCGGAAGCTCCGGGGACCGCAGCCCCGCATTTCACGCAGCTGCGCCGAACGACGGTGCTGAATGGTGTCGGTCACAACGCGCCCCAAGAGGCGCCGGACCTGTTCGCCGCCGCGATCCTGGACCTTGACCGATGACCACGCCGGGACCCCGGCATTGGCGTAAGGCGGTCAGCCTTCAATCTTCGGATGCGGCTCTGGCTGTCATCCCGGGTGTGGCGACTTGCCCTGGAACCGGACGTGATCGGTCGAAGCCCGGACGGGTGGGGCGGTCAGTCCCGTCGGCAACGGTCCTGCCACGGGCTTTCGCCGCCGCCCCCGCTCAGGTCTCGACAGCGGCTCAGCAGTCGCCTTGATCGCCACGGTGCACGACGAGCGGGCCGAAGGCTTGGCTCACCGGCATAAGCTCGATGACGTTGATGTTGACGCGAGCCGGCCTCGTAGCGGCCCAGAACACCGTGTCGGCGATGTCCTCGGGTGTGAGCGCGTCGGCGCCGTCGTAGACGCCCGCGGCCCGGGTATCGTCGCCGCGGAACCGCACGTTGGAGAACTCGGTGCCGCCGACGAGGCCCGGATCGATCTCCGTGACGCGCACCCGCGTGCCGACGAGATCGGCGCGCAGGTTCAGCGAGAGCTGCCGGACGAACGCCTTCGTGGCCCCGTAGACGTTGCCGCCGGGATAGGGGTAGCTCGCCGCCGTCGAGCCGATGTTGACGACGTGGCCTGTGTCGCGCGCGACCATCCCCGGCAGCACCGCGCGGGTTACGTACATCAGGCCTTTGACGTTGGTGTCGACCATCGCCTCCCAGCCGTCGAGGTCCGCCGCCTGCGCGGGTTCGAGGCCGACGGCGAGGCCGGCATTGTTCACCAGCACGTCGATCGCGGCGTAGGCCGCCGGAAGGCCGGCGACGGCGTCCTCGACCGCCCGCCTGTCCCGGACGTCAAGTTCGAGGATGTGGACCATCTGGTTGCCGAGTTCATCGCTGAGCGCCTGCAGGCGGTCCCGACGACGGCCGGCCGCGACAACTTTGTGGCCGGTCCTTGCGAAGCGCCGCGCGATCGCGAGGCCGAAGCCCGACGTCGCGCCGGTGACGAGGATGCTCATGCGATCTCCTGCCTGTTCTGGGGATGTCCGGCGGCGCGCTCGCGAGACCGTCAGGCTGCGTCGTCCTTGACGTAGGACGCGAGGCCGTTGCCGAAGGACCACTCGTCGCGCGAATTCGGCGAGAGGACGATCAGCACGTCCTCCGGGCGCAGCCCGGGATTCGCCACGAGGTTGTCGGCGATCGCCCGGTAAAGCGCCTTCTTCTGCGGCGTCTCGCGCCAGTTCCCGGCGACGATGTTGATGATCACGAGGTCGTCGGTGCGGTGAAGGCCCAGGTAATCCGGGTCGTAGACCAGCTCGTCCCGCGCGTGCTGGTGGATGAGCTGGAAGCGGTCGTCGGCCGGCGCGCCGTAGGCTTCCATCAAGCCGCGATGGACGCCATCCGAAATCGCTCGGATATGCTCTGACGACTTGCCCTGGATCAGTGAAATACGAACGAGAGGCATGGAAATGGTGTCCTCTGGCAGCTTCCGTCGTGTCTCTACGGACTTGACGCGACCCATCTATCGCGGCACCATCATTCTGAAAATTTGAAACTATTGAACGATCATATCGGTCAAATCGAACTATGATGATCCGCACCAACCTCGATATGGACGTGCTCCGGACCTTCGTGACCGGCTTCGAGCTCGGCAGCTTCGCCCGGGCGGCCGAGCGTCTGGGCCGCTCGCAATCCGCCGTCAGCACGCAGCTCCGGAAGCTCGAGGAGCAGGTCGGGCAGCCGCTGGTGCAGAAGGCCGGGCGCGGCCTCGCCCTGACCGCCGCCGGCGAGAGCCTGCTCGGCTACGCAAAGCGGCTGCTGGACCTCAACGACGAGGCGGTCGATCGTCTTCGCGGCACGGAACTCGAAGGCTGGGCGCGGCTCGGTCTCGTACAGGACTTCGCCGAGAGCTGGCTTCCGGCGGTGCTCAAGCGGTTCTCCCGGGCCTATCCACGGGTGCGCATCGAGGTCCAAGTCGGCCTCGGCGCGCAGCTCGCCGAGAAGACGCTGAAGGGCGAACTCGACACGGCGCTGGTCTGGGGTGACGGCGGCGATGCCCCACATGCACAGCGGGTCGCCGAAGTGCCGATCCACTGGATCGGTCAGCCCGACTGGCCGGGCCTCGCGAGACTCGGACGGGAGCCACTGCCGTTCGCCGCCTTCGCGCCGCCCTGCACGTTTAGGTCCGCGGCCGTGGCGGCCCTGGACGGCGGCGGCCTGCCCTGGCGTCTGGTGTTCACGAGCCCCAGCCTCTCGGGCCTCTGGGCCGCGGCCGAGGGTGGGCTCGGCATCACCGCGCGGACAGCCGTCAGTCTGCCGAAGACGCTGAGCGTGCTCGACCCGGTCGAGACAGGGCTGCCCGCCCTTCCGTGCGCGCCGCTGTCCCTCCATCAGGCGGAAGCCGACCTCTCGCCGGCCGTCGCACGGCTCACGGATATCCTGCTCGAGACCATCCGGGAGCACGCCCCTTAGAACGGGCACCTCCGCTCCTGCTACCCGTCGGACACCGTCCCTCCCTCAGTCTGGCGCGAACAGACCTGCAAGCACCAGCGGACTGGTTGCGCTTCAATCATTCGATTTCTCGAAACATTTGCTCCCGTATTTTCAAATTTTCCTAATGATTGCCTGCCACTAGGACTCTCTTGCGGATTGCCGCCGGGACGGTAGCGAACAGTAACGAGAGGCAACCATGCCCTTCATTAACGTCAAGGTGGCAGGC
This sequence comes from Methylobacterium sp. A52T, assembly GCF_053346095.1. Taxonomy (NCBI): domain Bacteria; kingdom Pseudomonadati; phylum Pseudomonadota; class Alphaproteobacteria; order Hyphomicrobiales; family Methylobacteriaceae; genus Methylobacterium; species Methylobacterium sp. A52T. The sequence goes on from NZ_JBKFBI010000004.1 coordinate 49,403, forward strand.
CAGAAGCTGGGGCAGGGCCAAGTCGAGCAGATCCAGGCGGGCATCACGACCCTGATGACCGACCTCCTGCACAAGGTCGGTCCACTCGTCGGCGTGCTGGTCGAAGAGGTGCCGCTGACGGGGTGGAGCGTCGGCGCCGCGCCGGTCGCGTGCGCCGCGCAGGTCGATGCCATCATCAGCGCGGGAAGCAACACAGCGGAGGAGAAGAGCCGGTTCATCGCCGAGGCGAGCCGCCTTCTGAAAGACGTTCTCGGCTCCCAGCTCGCGGAAGTCTCCTATGTCGTCATCCACGAGGTGCCGAAGGACAGTTGGGGCTATGGCGGCCTGACTCAGGCTCACCGTGCACAGAACCGCTGAACGCGACGCGCGTCTCGCCGCGGCCAACCTCAGGACCTGAGCACTGCGGTTCCCAACGCCTCATCGGGCCCCGCGCGGACGCTCGTTGGGCCGATGATTGCGGTATCCCAAGGCGCGGCCTCTCTATCGCTTGGCAAGTCCGGTACTCAGAGCAAACCTTCCGGGAGATCGGCGTGTGCCATTCGGTCGACCATCCAGAGTCGGCGAAGGATGCGGGCCGGTCCGCTATCAGCTGCGCGCGCCAGGGGACTGGCGAGAGCGGATCTGACCGTCTGGCCGCACCGGATCGATCCAGCCCGGTTCTGCTCGACGCGGAAGGCATCAGTGTACTGGCCAATCAGAACCATTCGAGCCCGTGTGGATCTGTGCCGCAGCGAGGACATCTTCGATGAGACGCGTGAGACGCACGGCATGCGCGAAGTCCGCGACGTTCGCGGTGCCGCACACGATGTCGTCGCGCAGCGCAGCGTAGACGCCCGCCACGTTGATCGCGGCATCTGACAGGGGCGCGAACGGCCCTTCATCGATGGCTTGCCGGTTGCCGTCCCGGATCAACCCGATCCGACCTGCCTGGAGACCACGCGGTGCGCCGCCATCGAGGCGCAGATGCCCCTTCTCGCCGACGAGATCGAGGTGGAAGGGCGTCTCTCCGGGCCGCCCGCCCGCAACCTCCAACGCGAACGGTGCACCGGTGGCGTGACGGCCCTGCATGAGAAGGTGGTCGAAGGTGATGCGCGCTCGAGACTGACACGGCGCCCCGACCGCGATCCGCGGGAACTGGCGCGAGCCGAGTGCGCTCATCGAGGCCAGCGGGCCGGCCAGGGCAATGAGCAGGTCGACGGTGTGCGCGCCCTGGATCGTCACCATGTTGGCGAACGTGAGCGGATCCTCCAGATAGGCGAATTGAGATGGGACGTCCGGCCCGAAGCCAGCCGTGGTGGACGAGACGCTGACGCTTAAGGTGCGGCCCAGCGCGCCCGAAGCGACGATGTCCTGCGCCATCCGCACGGCGGGACTCTCACGCAACTGCAAGCCGATGGCGTGCCTGACCCCGGCAGATCGGGCCGCGTCGGCGATCTCGCGGGCTTGATGCGAGCCTGCTCCAAGCGGCCATTCGCTGTAGACGTGTTTGCCGGCGGCAAGGGCGGCGAGCAGCAGATCCCGATGTCCGGGCACGCGGGTCGCCACCGTCACCACGTCGATGTCGGGATCGGCGATCAAGGCGAGGCCGTCTCCATAGGCCTTCGCCAAGCCGAAGGCCTGTGCGGCTTCGTCGGCGGCGACCTGCGAGCCGGCGGCGACTGCCGTCAGGTGAAGTCCGTCCACGGCCTGCACGGCAGGGATATGGGCCTCGGTCGCCCAGCCACCCGAGGTGTTGACGCCAATGATGCCAACCTTGAGGTCCATCGCGATCCTTTCGGTCTTCCGTCCGCGTGCCTTCGATGTTTGGCTGCGCTGGACGTAAGGACGACCGACGCCATCATTAAGCTGTCTCCGTTTTCATCAATCGAAACATCGGGTTTCGAATGACCGATCGCCTGACCAGCATGGCCGTGTTCGTGAAAGCGACTGACCTCGGATCGCTGACGGCAGCCGCGACGGCCCTCGGGATGTCGGCCCAGATGGCCGGCAAGCACGTCAGGTCTCTGGAGGACCGGCTCGGTACGCCCCTGATGCGCCGATCGACCCGGCGGCAGAGCCTCACCGATGCCGGACGGCTCTTCTACGAGCGCTGTCGCCGCGTGCTCTCCGAGGTCGAGGCCGCGGAGGCGGTGGTCGAGGATGTCAGTGCCACGCCGCGCGGCCGCCTTCGCGTCAGTGCCCCCGTCGGCTTCGGCGCGACCCGCCTCGCCCCCGTGCTGATCGACTTGATGGCGCGCCACGCCGGGCTCGAGATTGAGCTGGTCCTGACGGATCGTTACGTAGACCCGGTGGACGAAGGCTACGACGCCGTGGTCCGGCTGGGCCCGATCGCGGAGACATCCCTGGTTGCGCGTGAACTCGTTCCCCATCGACAGGTCATCTGCGCGTCGCCTGCCTATCTCGCCGCGCATGGAGCGCCCGAGACACCGGAAAACCTCGCCGATCACGCCTGCCTCGGCTTCGTCAATGCTTCGGGCCTGCCCTACGCGGTTTGGCGGTTCACGAAGAACGGAGCGGATCACGCGGTCAGGATCCGAAGCCGCTTCCAGGTGAATGATGGCCGGGTGCTGGCCGCTGCGGCGATGGCAGGCCACGGCATCGTCCTGCAACCTGAAGCCGTCCTACGGGACGCGATCGAGCGAGGGTCGCTCGTGCCTGTGCTCACGGACTATCGAGCCTCTGGGCGATCGATGTTCCTGATGTTCACGGCCGGCCGCCCTCAGCCCCCCAAGCTGCGAGCCCTCATCGATGAGGTTGTCAAAGCATTTCCCCATACCGACGATACGTCTATTTTTGGGTAAGGCCCGATATGGCCGGAGAGAGCCAGGCTCGTTTGCTGGAGATCCGTCCGCTCTGCCAATGTACCTGCTCTGAAGCGGACGGGCCGCTTTCGGCCACCTCCGGCCGAGTTGGCCGGCGGCACTGAACGACCGGGTTGGGTGGATTTCTGCCCGTCTGCTTTTGGGCAACAACCAAGTAGAACCGGACAACTTGTGATTGGCTGAATATGGTCAAAAATCTTTAGCATTCTTTTAGATGATCCGAGAAAACAGCTGGCAATTTCCTACCGATCACATTCTATCGTCGAAAGTGAAAACAATGGATCTATTAAGACATATCTGAGGTTAAAATTTTCTTGCTATACGATTTAGGTGCATTCCATCGACTCAACCTGCATCTTACGCCGCAGAAACGTCCAATTGATGAGGGCCTCGATGGAGGGGCCCAGTGCCAGGCCCAATTCACTCAGGGCGTATTCTACCTTTGGAGGCACCTGAGGATAGACCCTGCGCGTGACGATCCCGTCCTTCTCCAACTCCTTGAGTTGTTGGATCAGCATCTTCTGGTTCACGCCCTCGACCCGCCGCTCAAGCTCCGAGAAGCGCAGCGGCTCCTGCGCGGCGAAAAGCTGGACGACGATGATGATCTTCCACTTGCCCTCCAGGACCCGGAGAGCTTCTACCGCAGCGCCCTCGCAGGGCAGTTCACGTTCCATTCTGACTTACCTTCTGGTGGGTTACCCACATTTCGGTAGGTTCTTGCTGATTTCTCCGCATGCTCATAGTTCAAGCGCCATCTGAAATGAAGAGATGAGCAAAGCGCATGAAGATCGGCATTCTGGGAGTTGGACATATCGGCAAGTCCCTCGCGCTCAAGCTCAGCGCGGCAGGGCATGACGTGAAGGTCGCCAACGCCCGCGGCCCTGAGACGATCGAGCCCGAACTTCTGTCGACAGGCGCTCGCGCGGTCACGACCACGGAGGCGATGGCAGACGTCGAGGTCCTGATCCTCTCGGTCCCGTTCCATCGTCTCGCTGGCCTCGCGCCCAAGATGGCGGGGTTGTCCGACGAGACGGTGCTTGTCGACACGTCGAACTACTATCCGCTGCGGGACGGACGGGTCGAGGCCATCGATGCGGGTCAAGTCGAGGGCATCTGGGTCTCCGAACAACTCAACCGCCCCGTCGTCAAGGCCTGGAACGCCATCGGCTCTGGTTCCCTTGCCAGAAGGGGCCAGCGTCCGGGTACGCTTGGACGCATCGCCATCCCCGTGGCGGGTGATCGTGAACGGGACCGACAAGTCGCGATGGCACTGGTCGAGGATACGGGATTCGATGCCGTCGATGCGGGCACGCTGGCGGAATCGTGGCGACAGCAGCCCGGCGCACCTGCCTACTGCACTGACCTGACCAACGACGAGGTCCCGGCCGCGCTCGCCGCTGCCGAAAGGAGTCGTTTGACGAAACGTCGAGATCTCGTGATCAGCGTGATCAGCGAGAGAATGGGCGACACCACGACCAATCCGCACGAGGACTGGGTCGTCCAGTTGGCCCGGGTGATCCAGATTTAGAAAGGGCCCCCAAACGGGGCGTTCCTGGCGCAAGAACGTCGGCTTGCGAGCGTGCAATTGCCAGCAGCAGACAACCTCGCGCCGTCACAGGCCGCCTACCACCCAAGGTCTTGGCAATTGTTCCGTTCGAAGTCATCGCCAACCGAGCGAGCTTCTACCTTTAGTACGGCTTCGAAACTGACTTTCCGTGCCTGATGCAGGCTCTCTACCCTGCGGCGACAAGGAGAGCTGAACGAAGTTGATGGTCGAGATCGCGAGCGACCAGATCGATATCCGGATTGTGCAGCTGTCCGAAGGTCGTTACAGGACGATCGTACTCAATCACTGCGCGCTTGTCGGCATCCTCCCGAAGCAGCACACGGATCGGAGCATTAAGGGCGGCTGATATCGCGTGTTGCGTCATGCGTGCTGCGGTCAATGGATTGCCGATGTCATACTGGATGGCCTTTTGCTCGTGTCCTGCAATCCGCAGCAGGCCTCCGTGATTGATTGAGCCGAAGATCGAGAGGGGCGCCCCCTGAGACAGGAGGGTCCGCGCGGCATCGATGTGTCCGCTTGCGACGAGCGATGCATAGCGATGATCGATTTTTGGAAGTGCGGCTTCCAATGCCGTGCGAACTGCGTCGAAGGAGCGACGTGAGTGGATCACAACGTGCTTGATTGAGATGGTCGTCGATGTCGCCTGAGCGTTCATCGATTTGTTCCCTGTATCCGAGGCGTTGACCGACTCGGCAAGACAAGAAACAGCCTGCCCGCAGGCGACGAGAAAGATTCCGGCTCGCAGGAAGCGGCGGCGGACAAGAGCGAGTATGTGGTTCATTGGACGGCACCGGTCCTTGAATTCGCATATGGCGCAAGAGGTGGGCAGGCTCGAAGCCCTTACAGACATCTGAACTATGCTGAATTTACGACGATACCGGCGAAACCGCGCGGCCTCCTGACAGATAGTCTAGATTATTTGCTTCTGAAATCGAGGTCAGATAATATTGAGCAATCGTTGCGCTAGTTGCTGCACGCAAGATAATGGAATGCAGCGATTGGAAGTGATCGTGCGATCACGAATAATTTTTATTATGTCTTCCTGTTAATCAACATATTTGCAGAACATTTTCAAGATCCTGCATTCAATAATACATAGAAAAATCTTTTCGGACGACAAAATAGTGAAATGAAAATTCCTATTTGGATTTCTAAATCTCAAGTTCTACATCCCCGATGGGCTCGGCTTGGCAGGCCAAGATATAGCCCTCCTTTCTTTCGGCGTCGCCTAGAGCGTCTTGCGTTGACATCCGGACCTCTCCGGCCCGGAGCCTCACAATACAGGTGCCGCACGTCCCAGAGCGGCAGGCACTGTCGATGCGGACCTTCGCCTCGCCCGCCACGTCAAGGAGGGTTTCTCGCTCCCGTGCCAGAGCCGTCTTTCCGGAGACTACGAACGCAACCTTGCCGACGGCCTTGCCAGATTTGCCGACTTTCGAGGCCGGATTTCTTAGGTCCGTGCCGAACGCTTCTGTTCTTACCTGACCGGCCGGCACGCCCAAGTCGCGCAAAGCCGCTCTTACTGCATCCATCATCGGCGTCGGCCCACAGACGTGTACCCTGTGGAGCGCGATGTCTGGGACGGCACCTCTGATAAAGCGGGCATCGATGCGGCCGCTGTTCAGCCTCCAACTTGTTTGTCCAGGATCGGTCATCGTGACCGACACTTTCAACCTGGGGTGCCGCTTTTTCAGCGACTCGATCTCATCCTTGAAAATGTAATCCTGCGGCGTCCTGAAGCTCAGGAGGAGGTAGATCGTGCCCGGCCAGTCTGTTTCGGTCAGGTAACGCACGCTGCTCATCATGGGCGTGATCCCGACCCCACCGCCGACAAGTACGATCGTGGGCCACTCCATGCCGGAGAACACGAAGCCGCCATTCGGGGCCTCGACCTTGATGCGGTCCCCGATTTTCATCTCGTCGTGCAGCCAGCAGGAGACCGTGCCGTGCTCCTCGCGCTTGACGGTGATCTCGACTCGGTCGCGCCACGTCGGCGGAGAAGCGATGGTGTATGAGCGGCGGGTCGGGATCCCCTGGCGCAAAGCCTCAAGCGTCAGGTATTGCCCGGCCACATGCTCGAACGGGATCTCAGCTCCCTTCGGCTCGACGAAGCGGAACGTCGTGACGTTGGGAGTGACTTGCACGACCTCTCTCAACTCCAACTCGCCGAACCACCGGACTCTCCCGGTCGTCTGATCGTTCCTCTGGTAGGGTAGTATGGCAGGCCGAAGCAGCGAGTTTTCCGGTAGGATCTCGACCTCCTTGCGCCGAATCTCCGGTGCTGGAAAACATTTCCCGAAGGCGAGGAGAAGCCTCGGATCTCCTACTACGCGTATCTTCCGCCTTGCGAGCGCCCAGACCAAGCTCCGTTCCTTGGCGAGGAACCCAAGCCAAGTCCTGGAGTCGGCTGTCACCCGTAGATTGGGCTTATCGATTAAGCCGTCACGCACGGCGATCTTGCCGTCTCGGACGGTCACGGTCGCCTCGCGCCTCTCGGCGCCGGTGAACGTGAAGTGGTAGACGGCATCGAGGTCCCTTGCCTGAGCCGGCTGGAAGACGATGGGCATGAAGGTCAGGAGACCCGAGATGGTGCGTGGCGTCATGCCGTTGCCGACCGGCTTGACCGTCTTGTTCTTCCACTTGCGCCGGGCGACATCCTCGGCGTCGGTGCCGGCGACGACGTAGACCGGCTCCGATCGATCCTGGAGCGGCTTTAGGACCTCGCGTCGATGCGCGCCCTTGTCCCTCAAGTAAGAGCCGATAACGTCCTCGCCCGCCGGGCAAACCGCTATGCAGTAGGCAGACTTGTAATTCGCCCCGTAGGTCAGGCTTTGCCACATAGAGGCTGTTTCAGGCTCGTTCACCCGTCTGCGGTAGTCAATCGCATCGCGAGATTCGGCGATCTGCTCCACCCAGTCGGTAAATCCTCCCATAAACTCACGGTAGTTGTGGGTGAAGCAGGCCTGAAAATCGAACTCGCCGTCGGTTTTAATGGCGCCTACCGGGCAGGCTGCGACACAAAGCTTGCACTCAAGGCATGGATTGTAGTCGATGGGTTGGTCGGCGACGTCGATGTCCCGATCAACCAGGACGGTGCCGAGAAGGATAAAGTTGCCGAACTTGGGGTGGATGACGTTGCGGTGGATGCCCATCCGCCCGAGGCCAGCCGCGACCGCCACCGGCTTGTGGGCGACGATCCAGATCGCGTTTCCGGGATTCTGGTTCATTTCCATCGGGAACCCCATGGCGGGGTTCACGGCACGGATACCCCGGTCCTGAAGACGGGCCACGATCTTGGCGCAGATCGCGTTGGTGTCATGGCCGGCACGATGGAATTCAAGGTTCGCGACGGAACGAGGCGTCCCGCGCACGGGAGCTATCGCCATCTTGACGACGATGCTGACTAGAGAGCGCGTCCAGGGGTAATGACGAAGGATCTCGTCCCGCTGCGGTTCAAGCTCATCGCGGCCGATCTCGACGAAACCCACGTCGTCGGCCCCACATCCGAGGGCTAAGCTCCTCAGCTCCTCGGCGCTGAACGGACTTACCGCATCCGCCGTCTCGCCCAGAAGGCCGGCCTCTCGGATGCGCCTTACGGTCGGGTGATCGTCGAGCTTGATCAATGAATGTCTCCATCGCTCGCCGTGCTGGATCTCAGGAGCTTGCCCAAAGGGATCGACCGCGCCCGCCGGAGTGATCCCAAGCGCAAAATAGATTACCATCAAAATCTATAATTGCTGTGATGTCAAACCGTGATCAGGGTACCGGACGGTGCATCCGGCAACTTTGCCTGCACGTGGCGGGGGCCTTTCCCGACAGATGTGGCTGCCGATGGCCGCACATGTGGTCCGCGGCACTAACTCACGGGGCCGAGGCTCTTTCTCGGAGCGGCGGTCATCGCCCCTTGAAGGCAGGCTGCCGCCCTTCGGCCTCGGCCTTCCGGCCTTCGAGGAAATCCTCGGTGCCGTAAAGGGCGCGGTACTGCTGGCCGAGGTTGGAGAATGCTAGGGCCTCCGATTGGCCGACCGCGACGCGGGCCGAGGCAAGCGTCGCCTTGATGCCTAGCGGGCCGCAACGGGCGATCCTGGCCGCCATGTCCAGTGCGAGGTTCAGGGCGGCACGCGGGTCCGGGGCGATCTCCTGCACCAGGCCCATGCGTCGGGCGTCCTCGGCTCCCCAATGATCGCCGGTCAGCATGAAGCGCATCGCGTTGCCCCACCCGGCCTCGCGCGGAAAACGCACGGTTGAGCCTCCGCCGGGAAAGCGACCGTGGGTGTTCTCGTCCTGGGCGAAGCGCGTGTCGGCAGATGCGACGCGGATGTCGGCGACCAGGAAAAGCTCGTGACCCATGTTCCAGGTGTCACCATGCACGACGACGACAAGCGGCTTGCTCAAAAGGCGACCTCGACCCAACGGATCGATCCCATCCGCATCGGGGGCGCGCGCCTTTCCCGTCCGCAGGACCTCCGCGAAGGCGTCGACGTCGATCCCGCGCGAGAAGTTGTCGCCGTGGCCGAAGAGCACCGCCGCGCGAAGTCCGTCGTCGGCATCGTAGGCGGCGTAGGCGCGCGCCAGGGCGCTGAAAGCCTCGGGATCGACCCGGTTGTGGACCCCGGGCCTGTTGAGGCCGATCAGACAGACCTCGCCGCGCCGCTCGACGGTGACCTTGCGGCCGGGGGGCGGAAGGTCCGGGCCATCGGTCCTTCGGTCAGTGGCTTGCGAGCTCTCGACCGGCCTGACCTGGGCGATTAGGCCCGACGTCCCCCCAACCAGGGACGACATGACCACCGCGCGGCGCGACGGCTGGGATTTCAGAACTGACATCGGCAACACCCTGAGCTTCGAGGACCACTGATCGTTCCTGGCCTGCCTGCCCGGTCCGGGATGCGACCCGATTTTCCCCGTTGGCTCCGCTCGGCGCGTGAGAAGACCATTGACGATAGATGACGATCATAATAGATTATGGACGTCATATCAAACCGTCGATGGCCCAAAAAGGGGGGGGGGGAACTGGCGATGGATGCGAGACTGGTCATTGTACTCACCGGCTTGGCCGTCTCGGCCTGTTCGCCGGCCCAGACGGCGGTGACGCCGGAGCCGCCCTTGGTCCAGGTCACCGAGGTCGCGCCCGCCGTGGGGTCCGTCGCGCGCTACACCGGGGTGATCCGGGCGCGCACCGAGAGCAATCTCGGCTTCCGGGTCGGCGGCAAGATATTCGAGCGCCTCGTCGACCCGGGCGACCACGTGCGCCTCGGCCAGCCCTTGATGCGGCTCGACCGGACCGACTTCACCCTGGCGCTCAACGCGGCCCGCGCCTCTGTCGAGGCGGCCCGCGCGCAGATGATCAAGGCCAGGGCCGACGAGGAGCGCAGCCGCAAGCTCGTCGGAGACGGCTGGACCTCGAAGCAGACCTACGACCAGAACAAGGCGGCCGCCGACGCCGCCATCGCCCAGTTCGCCAACGCCGAGGCGCAGGCGAGCCAGATCGCCAACCAGGCCGGCTATTCCGAGCTCCAGGCCGATGCCGACGGGGTCGTGATGGAGGTGCCGACCGAGCCGGGCCAGGTCGTCGCCGCCGGGCAGACGGTGGTGAAGCTCGCCCGCGACGGGGCGCGCGAGGCGGAGGTGTTCCTGCCGGAGGGGAACCGGCAGCTGGCGAAGGGGGCGGCGTCCGCGACCCTCTACGCCGAGGGCGAGACGACCTACCCGGCCAAGCTCCGGGAATTGTCGGCCACGGCCGACCCGGCGACCCGCACCTACCGCGCCCGCTACATCCTGTCGGGCGGGGGCGAGGCCGCGCCCCTCGGTGCCACCGTCACCCTACAGTTGAAGCCTTTGCAGGCCCAGGCGACGGCTTCCGTGTCGGTACCGCTGGGGGCCCTGTTCGACCAGGGCAGCGGCTCGGCCGTCTGGCGCTATGATGCGGACACGCAGACCGTCGCGGCGCAGCCCGTCACCGTGTCGCGCCTGTCGGAGGAGAGCGCCGAGATCGCCGCCGGCCTGAACCCCGGCGACCGCATCGTCTCCCTCGGCGCCCATCTGCTCAAGGCCGGCGAGAAGGTCCGCCAAGCGAGCGCGAGCGTCGCGGAGGCCGGTCGATGAACGCCTCCGGCTTCAACCTCTCGGCCCTGGCGGTGCGCGAGCGCGCCGTCACGCTGTTCCTCCTGATCGCGCTCGTCGGCGCCGGTTTCTTCGCCTTCGAGAAGCTCGGGCGCGCCGAGGACCCGACCTTCGCGGTGAAGACGATGACCGTGTCGGCCGCGTGGCCCGGCGCGACCACCGACGAGATGCAGCGGCAGGTCGCAGACCCGCTGGAGAAGCGGCTGCAGGAGCTCGTCTACTACGACCGCGTCGAGACGACCGTCCGTCCCGGCATCATGCTGATGAAGGTCTTCTTCAAGGACTCGATGCCGCCGGCCAAGCTCCCGTCGGAGTTCTACCAGACCCGGAAGAAGCTCTCCGACCAGGCCGCCAGCCTGCCGCGGGGCGTGCTCGGGCCGCTGTTCAACGATGAGTTCTCGGACGTCTACTTCGCCCTCTACGCGCTCCAGGCGCAGGGTCTGCCGCACCGGGCGCTCGTGCTGCGCGCCGAGGAGCTGCGCCAGCGGCTGCTGCGCGTGCCCGGCGTCGAGAAGATCAACATCCTCGGCGAGCAGGCGCAGAAGATCTTCGTCGAGGTCTCCTACCAGCGCCTCGCGACCCTGGGCATCACCGGCCAGCAGCTCCTGGCGGCGCTCGCCAACCAGAACGACGTGACGCCGGCCGGCTTCGTCGAGGCCGACGGCCCGCGGGTGTACCTGCGCCTCGACGGCGCCATCGACAGCCTCGACGCGATCCGCGACCTCCCGGTGGCGGCCGGCGACCGCAGCCTCAAGCTCGGCGACATCGCCGAGGTGAAGCGCGGCTACGAGGATCCGAAGACCTTCGCGATCCGCAACGACGGCGCGCCGGCCCTGGTGCTGGGCCTCGTGATGAAGCCGGGCTTCAACGGACTCAGCCTGGGCGAGGCGCTGAACGCCGAGGAGGTGGCGATCCACCACGAGCTCCCGACCGGCATCACCTTCACGAAGATCACCGACCAGGCGAAGGTGATCGACGACGCCATCCACGAGTTCATGGTGAAGTTCTTCACCGCGCTCTCGGTGGTGATCTTCGTCAGCCTCGTGGCGCTCGGCTTCCGGGTCGGCATCGTGGTGGCGCTGGCGGTGCCGCTCACCCTCTCGGCCGTGTTCGTGGTGATGATGATCACCGGCCGCGACTTCGACCGCATCACGCTCGGCGCCCTGATCATCTCGCTCGGCCTCCTCGTCGACGACGCCATCATCGCCATCGAGATGATGGTGGTGCGCATGGAAGAGGGCTACGACCGGGTGGAGGCGGCGACCTATGCCTGGAGCTCCACCGCCGCGCCGATGCTGACCGGCACCATCGTCACCATCGCAGGCTTCCTGCCGGTGGGCTTCGCCGCCTCCACGGCGGGCGAGTACGCGGGCAACATCTTCTGGGTGGTGGCCTTCTCGCTGATCGTCTCGTGGATCGTGGCCGTGACCTTCACGCCCTACCTCGGCGTCAAGCTCCTGCCGAACATCGAGACGGTCGAGGGCGGGCACGCCGCGATCTACGCCACGCGGAACTACCAGCGCCTGCGCCGGGTCGTGCGCCTATCCGTCGATCACAAGTGGATGGCCGCCGGCATCACCGTGGTGCTGTTTGCGGCGGCCGTGGTCGGCATGGGCAAGGTCGAGAAGCAGTTCTTCCCGAACTCGGAGCGGCCCGAACTCATCGTCGAGGTGACGCTGCCGACCGGGTCCGCCTTCGCGGCCACCGAGGCCAGCGTGAAGAAGATCGAGGCGGCCGTGCGCGCGCTGCCCGAGGCGGGCGAGATAACGAGCTATATCGGCCAGGGCATGCCGCGCTTCGTGCTCTCGTTCGACCCGGAGCTGCCGGACCCCGCCTTCGCGCAGATCGTCGTCCAGACCGCCGATTCCCACGCCCGCGACGCGCTTCGGGTCAAGGTGCGCAAGCTCGTCGACGAGGGCCGCTTCCCCGAAGCGCGGGTGCGGGTGCTGCAGATCGTGTTCGGACCGCCGGTGCGCTTCCCCGTCGCCTTCCGGGTGGTCGGGCCCGATCTCAACGTCATCCGCGGCATCGCCGCGGAGGTGCGCGACGTCATGATGGCCAACCCCAACATGCGCCTCGTCCATCTCGACTGGGGCAACAAGACCCCGACCCTCCACCTCGCCCTCGACCAGGAGCGTCTGCGCCTGATCGGCCTGACACCGAAGGAGGCCGGCCAGCAGTTGCAGAGCTACCTCAACGGCACCCCGGCGACCCAGGTGCGCGAGAACCTGCGCTCCGTCGATGTCGTCCTCCGCAGCCCCGGCCCGGAGCGCCGCTCGCTCGGCGACATCGGCGACCTGACGCTGACCACCCATGACGGGCGGCAGGTCCCGGTCTCGCAGGTGGCGCATCTGGAGAGCCGCAACGAGGACGCGGTGCTCAAGCGCTACAACCGCGAGAGCTATATCCGCGTGCAGGGCGACGTGCTCGACGGCCTTCAGCCGCCGGACGTCCATGCGCAGATCTTTCCGCTGCTCGACGCGATCAAGGCGAAGCTGCCCCCGGGCTACCGGATCGACACGGCCGGCTCGGTGGAGGAGAGCGCGAAGGCGATGAGCGCGCTCGTGAAGGTGTTCCCGATCATGCTGATCGTGACGCTGACGGTCATCATGCTGCAGGTCCGCTCGTTCACCACGATGTTCATGGTGTTCGCGACCGCGCCGCTCGGCCTCGTCGGGGCGGTCCCGACGCTGCTCGTCTTCCACCAGCCCTTCGGCTTCAACGCGATCCTCGGCCTGATCGCGCTGTCCGGCATCCTGATGCGCAACACACTGATCTTGGTGGACGAAATCCATCACGACCAGGCGGCGGGCCTGAAGGATTACGACGCCATCGTCGAGTCGACGGTGCGACGGGCCCGTCCGGTGATCCTGACGGCGGCCGCCGCGATGCTCGCCTTCATCCCGCTGACCCACTCGGTGTTCTGGGGCGCGCTGGCCTACGTGCTCATCGGTGGCGTGGGCGTGGGGACGCTGATGACCCTGCTGTTCCTGCCGGCGCTCTACGCCCTCTGGTTCCGCGTGGCGCGGGAGCCGCGTGACAGGAAGAGCGCGTCCGGAGCCGCCACCTTGTCGGTGCCGGCCAAGACCTGATGCTTGAATGCCATCGGCGTCCCGTCCGCGGGACGCCCCGAGATCGCGCGCCTCTCATCCGAGCGCGCGGTGCCTCGACCGGCCTGCGATCCGCCCCCTCACGCAGGCCGGTCGACTGCCCAGCCCTAGCGCCGGGGGACGATCGGGACCAGCGCTGCGTCCGGTACCCGAGCAACGCTTATATAAATTATGGTCAGACTTTAAGCTGATCACAGGGACGCGAAGGATCGTAGGATGCCGAAGGTCTCGCAAGAACAAGCCAAGCTCAACCGCCAGCGGGTCGTGGAGGTCGCATCCTCCCTGTTCCGAGAGCGAGGACTCCACGGCGTCGGCGTCGCCGACATCATGGCCGCCGCAAGGCTCACCCACGGTGGGTTCTACGGGCAGTTCGCCAGCAAGGACGCGTTGGCGGTCGAGGCATTCGATGCGGCCCTCGCGGAAGAGCATCGCGGCAAGCTGGACGCCCTCATCGCGAACTACCTTTCCCTCGGGCACATCGACGCTCCGGGGAGGGGCTGCCCGCTGGCCGCCCTCGCCAACGACGTCGCGCGTGAGCCGCCCGGCAGCCCGATTAGAACCCACTTCTCGCAAGGGGTGGAGCGTCTCGTCGAACTCCTCGCCGAATTGATTCCTCGGACGTCCAACGTTCGCCGGAGGCAGAAATCGCTGGCGAACCTCGCGACCCTGGTCGGCGGGGTCGTGCTGGCCAGGGCGGTCGACGATTCTTCCCTTGCTCGCGAATTGATCCAGGCGGCCAGGGCCTCCGTCCAGGTCAAGGGCGTAGGCGCCCACGGATGAGCGCTCGCGGCCCTCGTCGGACGGAGCCGGGGTTTCAGCGCGTGGGCCGAATGAACCCGCGTCTTCCCGGCCTGCACCCTCACAATCGTATGGAGAAGGCCGATGCGTGACCCCATCGTGGTCACCGGGATGGGAGTCGTTTCTCCGCTGGGCTGCAGCGTCGAGGGGATGTGGCAACGCCTCGTCACCTCGCAGTCTGGCCTCGGGCGACTGCCGGAGGACATCGTCCCGGATATCGACGCCAAGGTGGCGGGCATCGTCGCGTCCCGGGAGGAGAGCCCGGACGGGTTCGACACGGATGACCTCATCCCGGTCAAAGACCGCCGGAAGATGGACAGGTTCATCCAGTTCGCGCTCGTCGCCGCGGACCAGGCTCTGAAACAGTCCGGATGGTTGCCTACGGGCGAGGCCGAACGCGACCGGACCGCCACCATCATCGCCTCCGGCATCGGTGGTTTCCAAACGATCATCGACGCCTTGGAAACGGTGCGCATGCGAGGCGCCCCGCGCCTGTCGCCGTTCACCGTGCCGGCCTTTCTCGTCAACCTGGCGGCCGGGCACGTCTCGATCCGATACGGCTTCAAGGGGCCGCTCGGTGCGCCGGTCACGGCCTGCGCCGCGAGCGTGCAGGCCATCGGCGACGGGATGCGCCTCATCCGAAGTGGCGAGGCCGACGTCGTCGTCTGTGGTGGAGCCGAGGCCTGCATCACCCGGGTCGCGCTCGGCGGCTTCGCGGCCGCCCGCAGCCTGTCGACCGGCTTCAACGACACGCCGTCGGCCGCCTCCCGGCCCTTCGACCGACGTCGCGACGGCTTCGTCATGGGAGAGGGCGCGGGAATCCTCGTGCTGGAGACCCTGGCGCACGCCGAGGCCCGCGGCGCGGCCCCGCTCGCGGAGGTCGTCGGATACGGCACCAGCGCCGATGCCTTTCACCTGACCGCGGGTCCTCCGGACGGCGGCGGCGCGCGCCGAGCGATCGTCGCCGCCCTGGCGATGGCGGGGCTCGAGCCCTCGGACATCGGCTACGTGAACGCTCATGCCACCGCGACCACGGTCGGCGATGCCGGCGAACTCGCCGCCCTGAGGTCGGTCTTCGGCGAGAAGGGCCCCGCGGTCTCCTCGACGAAGTCCGCGACCGGGCACCTGCTTGGAGCCGCCGGCGCTCTGGAGGCGATCATCACCATACTGGCGCTTCGCGAGGGCATCCTGCCTCCGACCCTCAATCTCACCGAGCCTGACGAGGCGGCCTTGGGGATGGACCTCATCGGCCCTGAGGCTCGCCGAACCTCCGTCGAGTACGGGTTGTCGAATGGTTTTGGGTTTGGCGGCGTCAACGCCAGCATCGTCCTGAGGCGGGGCCCTTCGAACTGAGCCCGGCGGTACGCCTTCAGGATCGGCGTCCGGAAGTCGGGCGCTTTCGTAGAGGCTGCGGACGATGACATCGTCGGGACGCAAGCCCTTCCAGTTCTCGTTCGACCGGATCTCCCCGTGCCCGAGGGCGGGTTCCCGTAGCCGACGGGCCCGTTCCGTCCGATCCCTGGCCCGTCGGCCTGACTGATCCCCGGCAGTTTGCGAAGCGGAGTGGTTCGATATGACTCGTTCGGTTCCGGGCGCGATGCCCCACTTCGTCATGAAGCGGGGACACCGGGGACGTTACCGGTTCACGTTCATGAGCGGGGACGCGACGCTCTCCGGCGAGGTCCAGACAGATCCGGCCCTGATGGACAGGGCGCAAGCCGATCTGCTGGTCCGCCGAAAGATCCTTGAGATCGCCGGCGTCTTCGCACTGTGGATGGAGAAGGACGTCGCCGGCGAACACGACGACGCGCGTTCCTTCCTGAGACGTGCGGCCGAGACGCTTTGAGCATCGTCGTACTCTTGGAGGGCCACATATTGGTGCGCCGCTCAAACCGTAGGCACATGCCACGTATATGTGGCTTTTATATCCGATCAAGGAAGTGACACGAAATTAGACAATGCTCTCGGCATCCAGTTAGCTATATATCTCACCCGAGCTTTGATCGAAGGTAGCTTCCGTCTCGAATCTCGCCGGATCGAGCAGCAGACGCAATGTCCGACAGAAGCAGTTCTGCTGCGGCCTACGATGCCGTGCGCCGGTTCTATTGGGAAGGAATACAGTGATGTCGAAGAGATGGCTCGCCGCAACCGCGGTGATGATGTCCGTCGGTCTGGCTGCGACCGGCGCCTCCGCGCAGACCACGACCGTTCCGGGCGAGCAGGTCGGCTTGGCCGCCGGCGCACCTCTGCCGGAAGGCATCTATGCGATCAACACCTTCACCTTCCGGCGCACGGACCAACGGTTCTCGCCCGACACGTCGGTCAACGTGCCGCTTCTCGTCTGGTCCACGCCCTGGAAGGTGTTCGACGCCCGGGCCGAATTCCTGCTGGCCGCCCCGACGGTCTTCGCCTTCACGCGCAACCCTGCGGGCCAGGGCAACAAGGACATCTCGATCAACGTCGGCACCTTCATCGCCGGCGTCCTTGCCTGGGATCTGGGCAGCAACTTCGGCGTCAGCCTGCTCGGCGGCGTGTACCTGAACGACCTCAACGGCGACCGCGGATCACTCTACACGGGCGGCTTCGCCCCGAACGCGGCCTCACCTTACGGCATCAGTCCCGTCGGCACGCCAGTCCTGCCCCAGCTCTCCTCCAACACCTATCGCTTCGGCGTAGCCGGCAGCTACACGGGCGACGGCTGGGACATCACGGCCAACCTGACCGCCAACATCTACGATTCGCCCGGCCGCTTCCCCGGCCAGGTGGGCGCCGCCATCGGGCCGCTCCGCCTTTCCGACGCGCTGAACTTCGATCTCACCGCGACGAAAAAGTTCGGCAAGTTCGAGATCGGCCCGGTCGCCTATGGAACCTACAACTTCGATATCAGCCAGTTCAGCGCGGCGGCAGGCAATCGCGGCCGCTTCGCGATCGGCGGCCTGATCGGCTACGACTTCGGGCCATTCATCGCCCAGGTCTACGTCGCGCGCGACGTGGTCACCGGCGCAACCTACACCAACGCCCTGGGCCGTACCCGGGACAACTATTCGACGGACGGCTGGTTCAGGATCATCGCGCCGCTGTACACGGCCGCACCTGCCGCGCCCATCCCGTCACCGCTCGTCCGGAAATACTAGGATCGGACCGCCGATCCCAACGACAAGGGAGGTCGCGCGCCCATCCCGGATGGGCGCGCGGGGCCGCATTCTCTGACGCATCACGCCGAAGTCGAGAGCCATGTCCAACCACGCCACAAACAGGCTCGAAAACTCTGCCCGCACCTGCATCATGATCGACCGCTTTCGGGCGAACGGGATAACCGAACCGGGGAGGCTCGCCGACGCCTTGAACGCGGCGGGACTTAGGACGAACCGCGGTGCACCCTGGTCACCGATCGAAATCCTTCGCTTCCAGGCGAGGCCGCGCCCGGCGAAGCAGATCGAAGCGGTGCTGCAGCTGATGAGGTACAAGCTGATTTGATCCGCCTGAGCCCGGCCCTTCACCGGGAAACCTCTCTGGGCGTCACGTTGGGCGCATAGGGCCCGCGGGGTCGACATCCGTGCGACGTCGCTGATCCCACGTTGAACCCTCGTCGGATCGTCCACTGGTCCCCGGCGTATCCCTTCATATATGATGCTAGGCATATATATTGGGGACTTAGACGTCGAGGAAGCGGGTCATGCCCAGGGTTTCCCAGGAACAAGCCAAGCTCAACCGGGAGCGCGTGGTCGAGGTCGCGTCTTCCCTGTTCCGGGAACGTGGCCTGAACGGGATCGGCGTCGTGGATATCATGGCGGCGGCCGGCCTGACCCATGGCGGCTTCTACGGGCAGTTCGCCAGCAAGGACGCCCTCACGGCCGAGGCGTTCGACGCCGCGATCCGCGACGAATACGAGGCGAACCTCGACGCCTTCGTCGAGAACTACCTGTCCATCGGTCACGTGCGCGCGCCCGGAAGGGGATGCCCCGTGGCGGCACTGGCGAACGACATCGCGCGAGAGCCCGCCGGGAGCGTCCTTCGCTCGCGGTTCACGCACGCCGTGAAGGGGCTCGCCGGCCTCATCGCCGACCGCCTGCCCAAGTCCTCGAAGGAACGGCGCAGACAGAAATCGCTGATCGCCTTGTCGACCATGGTCGGTGCGGTGGTGCTTTCCCGCGGCGTCGACGACGAGGCCTTGGCCGACGAGCTGCTGAAGGCGGCACGCAGCACCATCGCCGGCTGAGACGTTCCGTCATCGTGCCTTTCGTCTAAAATCGTTCGACCGCGGCAGGATTGTCGTTGACCGCATCACCTTGCCTAAATAAATTACAAGCATAATTTTTATTGGCCGATGCCGATTTGGGTTCGACGCTCGAACGACGGGCCATGCACGAGGAGCGGGCCATGGAAACTTCACGTCGCTCACTGCGTGGCGGCAATCGCCTCCACCGCGCGGTGAGGCTTTCGCTGGCAATCGCCACCTTCGGCTTCCCGGCTCTCGCCTCCGACGGGTCGACGAGCGTGCGGCTGCCAGACAGCAGCCGTTTCCCGGAGAGCGTGACGTCGGACGCGAATGGCGCGCTCTTCGTGAGCAGCATCGCGGATGGCGGCGTCCTGAAGGTCGATGGCGACGGGGCCGTCGTGTCCCAGTTCCTGAAGCCCGGTGACCACGGAACTCGGTCGACTTTCGGCCTGCTGGCCGATCCCAAGAGAGGCGTGCTGTGGGTTGCCTCGAACGACGCGACGGCCCTCGGGGTCAAGGGGCCGACCGCCACGGAGGGGACTTGGGTCAAGGCTTTCGACGTCGCGACCGGTGCCATGAAGACCAGCGTCAGGCTGCCGGGCGGCAAGGCGCTCGCGAACGACATGGCTCTCGACGGCGACGGCTCGCTCTACGTCACGAACACCTTCGCCCCTCAGATCCTTCGGCTCAAACCCGGCGCCACGGAGTTCGAGGTCCTCGTCGAGAACGAGGCGCTCGGCAAGGGGCTCGACGGCATCGCCTTCGGCAGCGACGGCAACCTCTACGTCAACACCTTCATGGGCGGCGAGCTGTTCCGGATCGGAATGAATCGAGGTGTCGCCGGTGGGGTAAGCAAACTCGAAACGACGCGCCCCCTGAAGTTTCCGGACGGGCTCAAGGCCTACAAGGACGGGTTCCTGATGGTCGAGGGGAGCGGTGCCCTGAGCCGCGTCACGGTCTCCGGGAACGGTGCGAAGATCGAGCCTATCAGGCAGTTCGCCGGGCCTACCGGCGTGACGGTCGCCGGCGACAGGATCTGGGTCTCCGAGGGCCAGCTAGGACTCCTGTCCAAGCAATCCGAGGCCGGACGAGAGGGCCCGGCCTTCCACTTGCGCTCCGTGGGCATCGAATAGCCGGTCGCCGACGAGGTCACGGACGAGGAAACCCTCATGGACATCAGGACCCGCCGACTTCTCACGGCCCCTCTCGTGCCGACGTTGGCCCGGATGGCCGTGCCCAACATTCTCGTGATGGTGGTCCAGACCTCCATCGGCCTGATCGAGACCTACTTCGTCGCCGAACTTGGCACCGACGCCCTCGCCGGGATGGCGCTCGTCTTCCCGCTGGTCATGCTCGTCCAGATGCTGTCCGCGGGCGGCATGGGCGGCGGCATCCAGTCCGCGGTGTCGCGCACGCTCGGAGCCGGTCGACAGGACGCAGCGGGTCTCCTCGCGTGGCACGCTGCCGCCATCGGCCTCGGCCTCGGCATCGTGACCAGCCTACTCGCCTTGCCCTTGGGACCGCGCCTCTACGCCGCGATGGGCGGTACGGGGGCCTCGCTTCAGGCCGCGATGGCCTACGCGACCGTCGTGTTCGGTGCAGCCATCCTGATCTGGCTGTTCAACGCGCTGGCGGCGGTGATCCGCGGGACAGGCAACATGGCGCTCCCGGCCGGCGTCACCTGCGCCGGGGCCGTCGTGTTGATCCCGCTCTCGCCCGCGCTGATCTTCGGCTGGGGCCCGTTTCCCCGTCTCGGTGTCGTGGGCGGAGGCGTCGCCTTCGCGGCCTACTACGCCGTCGGCACCGCGGTCTTCGCCTTCTACATCTGGTCCGGCCGGGGTGTCCTGCGCCCGAGCCGGCGTCCGCCGAGACTGACCTGGGCGCCGTCCCGCGAGATCCTGCGCGTCGGCCTGCTCTCCGGCATCGCCAGCATGACCTCCAACGTCATCGTCATCGCCGCAACCGGCTTCGTCGGGACGGCGGGACCGGCGGCGGTGGCGGGGTACGGCACCGGCGCGAGGCTGGAGTACCTGTTGGTGCCCCTGGTGTTCGGGCTCGGCTCGCCGATCGCCGCCCTCGTCGGGACCGCCCTCGGAGCCGGGATGCATGTGCGCGCCCGCCAGGCTGCGCTGACCGGCGCCCTCGTGGCGGGTGTCCTGACGGAAGCCATCGGCCTCACGGCCGCTCTCCATCCCGCCGCATGGCTCGGCCTGTTCGGCGACGATCCGGCGATGCTCGCCACCGGCTCGACCTACCTGCGCGTGGTCGGACCGTTCTACGGGTTCTTCGGGGCCGGCCTAGCCCTCTACTTCGCGGCCCAGGGGGCCGGCCGCGTCGGCTGGCCGCTCGCCGCGAGCGTCCTTCGGATGGCCGTGGCCCTGGGCGGAGCCTGGATCGCGGCGAGGCTCGGGCTCGGCTTGGCCGGGATGTTCATCGCCCTCTCGGCCGGCTTCGTCGTCATGGGCCTCGTCAATGCGGTCGCCTTCGCGACCGGCCGGATGTTCCTGGCGGGACCCGCACCGAGCACATCACCCGTTCCGCAGAGCCTCACGGCTGCCGCTGGTTCGACACGCTGAGACGAGTTCTGCGACGCGGATATGACCGATCGGGCCTGACGCCTCCGAGGCGAACTGCGTCCGCACCCCTGTCCGAGGAATGCACGGAGGAAAAGCGATGGCGGGCACGATCTTGGTGACCGGTGGCGGCGGCGCGGTCGGCTCTGCCGTCTGCGAGCTCTTGGCGGATCGGGGATGCAAGGTCAGGGCGATGGTCCGCCAGGAAGATGACCGGTCCGACAGGCTCGCGGACCGGGGCGTAGAGATCGCGGTCGGCGACCTGTGCGACCTTCATGCCGCGCAACGCGCGATGGAAGGCTGCGACCGCGTCTACTTCGGAATGAGCGTGTCGCCCGCCTATCTTGAGGCGACGATCAACACGGCCGCCGTCGCCAAACAGCATCAAGTCAAGGCATTCGTGAACATTTCACAGATGACCGTGTCGCAGATGGGAATAATTTCGACGACGGACAGCCCACAACAGAAGCTGCATTGGCTTGCGGAGCAGGCCCTGGATTGGTCCGGGTTACCGGTCGTGACCGTCCGTCCGACCGCTTTTCTCAATACGTTCTTTCTTCGACTGTCGATGCAATCGATCCGTCAGCATCGACAGATCCGTCTCCCGTTCGGGGGCGGCAAGGTCTCACCGATCGCGAGCGACGATGTCGCGCGGGTCATCGCGACCGTGCTGGAAGCACCCGAGGGGCATGTCGGCGAGATCTATGAGCTGACCGGCCCACGCTCGCAGCCCATGACGGAGATCGCCGGCGAATTTTCCGAGGCCCTGCACCAGGCAATCACCTACGTGGACGTGCCGTTCGAGCCTTGGCGGAAGGCGTTGGCGGATAGCGGTGCGTTTAGCCCGCACGTGCTCTCTCACTTGGCGACGATGGCGCTCCTCATACGCGAGAACCGCTATGACCGGCTGACGTCGGATGTGGAGCGGGTCACCGGCTCTCCAGCTCTCGGCATCGTCGAGTTTGTCAGGCGGCACGCCCAGGCGTACCGCCCGGCATTGTGAGCGTCTCACGCGGCGGCCCTGCCAAGCTCAAGCCGACAGGGCTGCTGCGGCCGCCCGGAAGGCTTCCTGATCGAGGTCGGGGAGTTGCCGGGCCACGTCGTCCTGGACGCGCTGCCACAGCGGATATGCTTCGGAAAGGAGCTCGCGGCCATCCTCGCTGAGCGTGACCCGACGGACGCGCGCATCCGATGCGTCGCTCTGAACGGTCACGAACCCACGTCGCTCCAGCGGCTTTATGTTGGCCGTGATGGTGGTGCGATCCGTGGCCAGATGCTGCGCCAGCGTGCCGATGGTCGGCGGCTCCTCGCGCAGCAGCATCATGAGCAGCGTGAACTGCCAGTTCGAAAGCCCCGTCGGCCGAAGGGCCGCGTCGTAGCGGCGCCCTAGGGTGCGGGCAGCCCTCTGCGCCGCGAAGCTGAGGCACGTCCGTTCCACCGATGCGGCCATCGCGGGTGTAAGGGGGCGGTTTCCAGTCATCGTCAAACCTGCAGGAAGGTTGATACCAACTCTATACGGTAAGCTGGCGATCAGGCCCAGCGGCCCGGCACATCGTCCATGGCGCCGAATGACAGTTGATATCAACTCATGTGCGCCTCCGCACATGACACCCAACGATACGTTGATATCAATGTTTCTAGGCGGACTGAAGTGCCGGCCGAGAAGGATCGGCCGAGCCAACCGCCCCCGTGATGAGGAGAATTGTCATGACCATTCGTTCGATCGTCACCGCCGCCGCGTTCGTCGTCGGCCTCGCTACCCCCGTCGTCGCTCAGGAGGGCCACGCCTTCGAAAGGTCGGGGCGAGCATTCGATGTCCCTTCTGCCCGGTCGCAAGTCTCTTCGCCCGCCGCCTATCGGCAGCGAGTGGTTCGTTCGAACGCCCCTCGGCGTGCGTATGTGTCAGACAACACCGGACGCGCTGCGGGATCTGAGGCCGTCGCGTCGGTCGAGCCCCCCCGGATGATCAACGTTTGGGGCGCGCGCTTGCAGGCGCCTTCCTACTGATCTCGACCAGGATGCGATCCGGGCATCGCCGGAAGCGGGAAGCCGCGAGCGCCCAGTTGGCGGCTTCCTGAGATCCAGCTTGCCATTAAACATTATGATAGTAATTTATTATGAGTCGCGGCGGACGTTGTGCCGCTCGGACGGGAGGGCGACATGAGCAAGGGCAGCATCAAGACCGCAGTGGTCACCGGGGCATCGTCCGGCATCGGGCTTGCGACCGCGAAGGCCCTGCTGGCAGCAGGCTATCGAGTGTTCGGAACCAGCCGGAAGGTTTCGCCGGCCGTGGACGGCGGCATGTCCACCATCGTCTGCGATGTGACCGATGAGAGATCGGTCACTGCGATGGTCGAGACCGTCTTCGGCGAGACGGGGAGGATCGACCTCCTCGTGAACAACGCCGGCTTCGGCATCAACGGCGCGGCCGAGGAATCGTCGGTCTCGCAGGCGCAGGCCATGTTCGACGTGAACCTGTTCGGCGTCATCCGGACGACCCGCGCCGTGCTGCCCCTGATGCGCGCGCAGAAAGGCGGCCGGATCGTCAACGTCAGCTCTGTCCAGGGCCTGATCCCGGCTCCCTACATGGCGCTCTACGGCGCCAGCAAGCACGCCGTCGAAGGCTACTCCGAGTCGCTGGACCACGAGGTTCGTGGGCAAGGGATCCGGATCGTGCTCGTCGAGCCCGCCTTCACCCGGACGGCCTTCGACCGGAACCTCGTGCGCCCCGACGCGCCGCTCGGCATCTACGAGGCGGAGCGCGCCGGTCGGGACCGGTTCCTGAGCGAGGTCATGAAGTCCGCCGACGCGCCCGAGGTCGTGGCGAAGGTCATCGTCGAAGCCGCCACGGCGACGAGCCCGAAGCGCCGTTACACAGCGGGCCCCAAGGCGAGACAGGTCAGCCTGCTGCGCCGCTTCGTGCCGGCCACCGCCTTCGACAAGAGCTTCCGCAAGGAGATGCGCCTCCCGCAGGTCCCGTGATCGACGGACTCGATGGGATCGTCGGCTCGGCGCAGGATGGAGATCGCGGGTCGAGATCCGTCCTGCGCCCCGTTGTCGGTCCTGCCCACCCACGCATCGTTACGCGACGGACGGCATCCGTATCGCCGAGGGGATCTCACTTCCATGTCCATTGACGTCGCCGAGACCGCCGCACCGCTTCGTCGCCGTGTGGTGGAATGGTCCG
Organism: Methylobacterium sp. A52T; assembly: GCF_053346095.1. Classification (NCBI taxonomy): domain Bacteria; kingdom Pseudomonadati; phylum Pseudomonadota; class Alphaproteobacteria; order Hyphomicrobiales; family Methylobacteriaceae; genus Methylobacterium; species Methylobacterium sp. A52T. The sequence continues at coordinate 73,799 of NZ_JBKFBI010000004.1, forward strand.
ATCCCGCGCAGGTGGCGGAGGCGGGTCGAGGCCTCGACGGCCTCGCCTACCTGCGGGCGCTCAGGACCGGAATGGTCCCGCCTCCGCCGCTGGTCGCCCTGCTGGGCATCGAGCTCGTCTCAGCCGACCACGGTCGGGTGACGATGCGGATGATGCCGGAGGAGTTCCACTACAATCCCCTCGGGTCCGTCCACGGCGGGGCGATCGCGTCGCTGCTGGACAGCGTGATGGGATGCGCCGCGCATTCCACGCTGCCCAAGGGCAGCGGCTACACCACGCTGGAGATCAAGGTGAACTACCTCCGCGCGGTGACAACCTCGTCCGGGCCCCTCACCGCGGTGGGCGAGATCGTGCATGTCGGGCGGCGGCAGGCCGTGGTCGAGGCGAGGCTCACCGATGGGATGGATCGCCTGTGCGCCATCGCCAGCACGACCTGCCTGCTCCTCGACCCGTCCACTCGGGACGGAGACCGCTCGTCACGCCCTCATCCGATTTTGGAGGCCTGGACAAGTATCGCCTAACCAACTTTTTAGAAGCGTGAATGATCGATGTCCGATTTCCTTGGTCGAACACCGATCTTTCATTGAAACAGATGAGCGCATCTTCACCATAGTGGAGACTGAAAATTCGTCTGCTTTCGGGAAATTAGCGGCCGCGCTTGAGCGACTGCGTTACGTCGCTTTCGGACCCGCCGCTTGGGGTGGATTACCGCCGGTCCGCTTCCGCTTGAAAAGAAGCGGAAGCGGACGTGCGAGGGTTGATGTCAGGCCGCGCGAACGGTGGCGAGGAAGCGTCCGACCTCGGCCGTCAGGTGTTCGGACTGGCGCGAGAGTTCCGACGCTGCCCCAAGCACTTGGCTCGCTGCCGCACCGGTGTCCTCCGCCGCGCTCGCCACGCCGGCGATGTTGCCGGTCACTTCGCCGGTTCCAGCCGCCGCCTGGGCGACGTTGCGCACGATCTCCTGCGTGGCTGCGCCCTGCTGCTCCACCGCCGCGGCGATCGAGGTGGCGGTGGCGCTGATGTCGCGGATCCGCTGCGTGATGCCGCCGATCGCCGACACGGCCTGGTCGGTCGACGCCTGGATCCGCCCGATCTGACCCGAGATCTCCTGGGTCGCCCGAGCCGTCTGGCCAGCCAGTTCCTTCACCTCGGACGCCACGACGGCGAAGCCCTTGCCGGCCTCGCCGGCGCGCGCCGCCTCGATGGTAGCGTTGAGGGCCAGCAGGTTGGTCTGGCCGGCTATCGAGGAGATCAGCCCGACCACGTCGCCGATCCGCTCGACGGCTCCGCTCAGTTCGAGCACCAGGGCACCCGTCTGGTCGGCCTCGGCCACAGCCTGCCGCGCGATGGCCGCCGAGCCGTCCACCTGCCGGCCGATCTCTTGGACGGAGGAACCGAGTTCCTCGGCCGCCGCCGCGACCGTGCCGACATTGCTGGCCGCTTCCTCCGCAGCGGCGGCGACGGCTGTCGACTGTGCGGCCGTCTCGGCCGCAGTGCCGCTCATCGCGCCGGCCGTGGCCTGAAGCTCCGTCGCCGATGACGATACCGTGCCGATGATGCCACCGACCGCGGCCTCGAAGCTGTCTGCCATCTGCCGCATGCCGGCCTTGCGCTGCTCCTCGGCGGCCAAGCGCGCTTGTGCGGTCTCCGCCTCAAGCTGCCGGGTGCGGATCAGGTTGTCCTTGAACACCTGCACGGCCGCCGCCATCGCACCGACCTCGTCGCGGCGCGCGCGGTATGGAACCTCGCCGCCCGTGTCGCCCGCGGCCAGGCCGGTCATCACGCCCGTCATCGCCTGGATCGGACGCGAGACGCGCAGCAGCACGAAAGCGGCCGCGCCGCAGGCCGCGAGCACGCTCAGCGCGATGAAGAGATAGGCCGTCAGGGTCGCGGACTCGGTCGCCGCCATGGCGCTGTCGGCATCCACGTGCGCGCCGCGCTCGTTCAGGGCGACGTCCTGGGCCAGCTTGTCGCGGGCCGCATTGTAGAGATCGATGTTGGCCGGTTCGGCCATGAGCCGGACACCCTCGGCGCTCTGGCCCGCCTCCGCCAAGCGGGCTGCCTCGCGGCCGACGGTCTGGTAGCGCTCCCAGGTGGCGCCGAACGCGGCGTACAGCGCCCGCTCCTCGGCCGAGGAGATCAGCGGCTCGTAGGCCTTCCGGGCGGCGGCGAGCGCCACGACGGCCTCGTCGATCTGCCGCGCATTCTCAATCCGCTGCTCGGGACTGCCGGACAGGGTCAGCGTGCGCAACTGCTTGATGCGCACCTCCGAGGCGGCGGCGCGGATGTTGGTGATCGCCACGACGGAGGGGAGCCAGTTCGTGGCGACGCCCGTGACATCGGCTCGGATGCCTGAGAGCGTGAGGGTCATGAGAACAGCCTGACCGGCGCAGAGAAGCGCGAGGAGGCCAAAGGCGGAGAGGAGCGACGCTTTGACGGTTAGGTGAAGGCGCATGATCTGGTCCCAGGCGGGGCACCCCGCGCGTCCGCCACGGCGCCTGCCGGAGGGCAGGCGGTCAGGCGGCCGCACGGGCACGAAGGGGATGAGCCTGGACCGGCTTCCCGCCCTCACCGGCAGCCCACCAAGCAGCCTACTCTTTGCCAGGAAAGTCTTAATATTTATTTCCAGGCCGACTTTAGATGACCTTGTCTGCGGTCAAATAAAGGTGATTGGCTATTTATTCGAGGCGCTCTAGCCAACAATCGATTTGTTCTTGCGGCTGTCCCTGACTTGCCCTGTCCTGCGCTAGGGGAGGCGTGGCGCTAGAGCAGTGGGAGAAGGGCGAGCGCGCTGGAGGCGCCGACGCAGAGCGCAAGGATGACGTCTACCCAGGATAGAGATGGGGCGGGCTCACCGTCGTTCATGGGCCAGCGAACGCCCTGAGGCCAAGCAGGTTTCCAGCAGAAGCGCCACGTCAACGGCGGTGTTGTAGAACGGCATCATTCATCGGTTTGATAAGTAACTCGGACCGGATTGCTCGTGCCGCTGCTGTCGTCGCGTAACCGGGGCGGTGCTGCGACTAGTGTCTATTTGGTGTCCGCTATTGGGAACGGGAGATGGTCTCTCGCACGTCTCTCGTGGGTCGCTATCAGAAAGTCGGCTTGGGGTGGATTTCTGCCTGTCCGCTGTCGGGCACAGAGCCGGAGAATGCGGAAGTCCGGCAGTTGGCCGAGTTTGGCCGAAAGCGATTCATCTGCTGGCGAGAAGCGTCAGCGGAAGATCAGATCATTCATTTTGCAGCAAGACGGTCGTCCGCCAACTCTACAGATCTGATACGCGACCCATCAGTTTCGTCGCCATGTCACCGCGACAAAACTGAGTAGCGGTCGACCTCACGGTTCGATAAGGCCGAGCCTGACACAGGCAATGGTCGCCTGCATCCGGGTCACGACCCGAAGTTTGCGCATCACCCGATCAACGTGGAAATTTACGGTGCGCTCGCTGATCGCAACGATGCCGGCGATGTCGGCCGACGACTTGCCCCGGGCGATCCAGGTGAAGATCTCTCGCTCGCGCTCTGTGAGCACTGGTGCGGAAGCCTTATCCAGAGCGACCGGGCCACTCCGCTGGAGCACATTGCGCAGAACGGCGACGAGGAGATCGAAGTCGATCGGCTTCGGCACGAAGTCGTCGCAGCCGAGCTGTCTGGCCTCGATCTGGTTCTCCCGGCCGGAGAAGGCGGTCAGCACAACGAAGGGCGTCCGCGAACCGCAGGTACGCAGGGCCCGCAGCAGATCGAGCCCGCTGCAGCCCGGTAGGTCGAGGTCGCAGAGTACGGCATCGTACCCGCCCCCGAAGCGCTCCAGTCCCGCGGGCCCGGTGGCGACCCAGTCGACCCGGAAACCCGCCTCGATCAGTTCCTCCTCGATCAGCTCGGCGATGGCCGCATCGTCCTCGACGCAGAGAATCCGCGGGCTCACGCTGCGGCCCCCGGCAGATGGAGCCGCACCGCCGTCCCGCGTTCAGGTCCGCTGTCGATCTCCAGTTCACCGCCATGCGCCGTGACGTAGCGGTGGACCAGATGCAACCCAAGCCCCGCCCCCGGGATGCCGGCGCTGTTGCGCGCGCGGTAATAGGGCTCCATCACCCGGTCGATCTCCTCTTCGGGAATGCCCGGACCGCAATCGGTCACAGTGATCACCGTGCCATCGATCCGATCCGATCGCGCGACGCTCACCGTCACGAGGGCGGGCGCCGGCGAGTACTTCACCGCGTTGGCGACGAGGTTTGAGACCGCTTGGTAGATGAGGTCACCGTCGGCGTAGAGGGCGGGCTCGGGCACGCGCACGTCGAGCCTGACGCTGGCCATCTCGTAGACGGAGGCGAAGGGCTCTAGCAGCGCCGCGGCATCGACGGCTCCGCGGCTGAGCTCGAGTTCGCCCTGGCCCACTTCCGAGGCGAGGCGAATGCGTCCGACGAAGGCGTCGAGACGGGCGGCCGCATGGCGGATCTTGTCGGTGCGCGCCACAATATCCTGGGGCGTCACCGTCCGGGCGAGCTTGGCGAGGCGGTAGCTCTGGCCATCGATGGATGTCAGCGCCGTCGCGATCTCGTGGGTGAGGATCCGAACGAAGCGCTGGCCGGTCTCGGCCTTACGCGTCTCCTCCTTCAGGTGGGCCTCTGTGACGAGGCGTCCGCGCCGGCGCTGCTCAATGACGTGGGCGACGAGCCATTGCGCGCCGACGGCGATGACCCGGTTGGCGACGAAGCTCGCCTCGATACCTCCCGTCGGCGGGCGGACGAACGATCCGGCGAGGGAGGCCAGGGAGGACAGGGCCGCCAGCCGGTAGGCGCTGCCGGGGCCGGCATAGACGGCGAGCAGGATCGGCAGGGTGTAGGCGAAGCAGATCGAGACGTTGTCGGAGGGCTCGATCAGGTCGGCGACGAACACGGTTCCGATCAGCAGAACGGCGAGGCCTGCGGCCCGCCGGCCACCCAGCCGATGCCGGCTTGGGTTCCGTTCTGATGTCTCCATGGCGAGGCCTGTCCGGCGCGTGGTGCCAGCGTATCGCACCGCAGCCCTCAAGCCTCAACCTGTCAGACCTGACAGTTGGCCCGCCCGCGATGCCCGCTTACCGCGGGCTCGGACATCGCAACTCCGCCGTCGGCGCCCCAGGGCGGTTCGCGCGGGTTCGACCGCGCGATGTCAAGGGGGGCACGACTGGCATGAGGGGTTTGGCGCCGGGCCATCGCGGATGGCCACCTACGAGGATCGCCCCGGCCTGTATGGCGCGGGCGCTCAGGTGGGGCGGCGCGATCGCGGCTTGCCTGCCGCCCCTGCTTCTCGCCGGACCGGCCGAGGCGGAGAACGCCGCCTCTCCCGGTTCCGCCGCGACGATCACCCTCAACGCGCGTCAGGTCGGCGCCATCGAGATCGGAACGGTCGGTACCGCCCGGTTCATCGACGAGGTCCCGGCGGTCGGCAACATCGACTTCAACCAGAACATGCTCGTTCAAGTCTTCACACCCTATCAGGGCCGGATCATCGCGGCTTACCCGAATGTCGGCGACGCCGTGAAGAAAGGGCAGGTGCTGTTCACGATCGACAGCCCGGACCTGCTCACGGCGGAATCCGCCCTCATCGCCGCCGACGGCGTGTTGCGTCTGCAGACCATCACCCTGAAGCGCCAGCAGGCGATGAAGAGCTTCGGCGGTGCCTCGCAGGCGGCCGTGGACCAGTCGACCTCGGATCAGCAGACGGCGGAAGCCGCCCTGAAGGCGGCGCGGGACGCCGTGCGCATCTTCGGCAAGACCGATGCCGAGATCGACAGGATCGTCTCCGACCGCCGGGCCGACCCGGTTCTCATCGTCAGGAGCCCCATCGACGGCTTCGTCACCACGCGCACCGCCTCGCCCGGCCTGCTGGTGCAGCCGGGCAGCGCCCCGCCGGTCTACACCGTGGCGGACCTGTCCACGATGTGGATGTTCGCCAACGTCGTCGAGGACGACGCGCCCAAGATGGCGCTCGGCGAGACGGTCCGCGCCTCGGTGGACGCCTTCCCTGGGAAAGTGTTCACCGGGCGGGTGCTGGTGCTGGGCCAGAGCATCGACCCCAACACCCGCCGCCTCCCGGTGCGCACCGATGTGGAGGACCCCGACCACCAGTTGCGCGCCGGAATGCTCGCCACCCTCACCGTGCAGGTTGGCCCGCCGCGCCGGTCCCCCGCCGTCCCCGCCGACGCGATCGTGCGCGAGGGCGACGGGACTATGACGGCCTGGGTGACCACGGACCGGCTTACCTTCACCCGCCGCACCGTAACGGTGGGCGCAAGCAAGGGGGGCTTCACCGAGATTCGTTCCGGCCTGCGGGAAGGCGAGCAGGTCATCGTCAAGAACGCGGTCTTCGTGAGCAACAAATACGACCTCGCCGCGAACATGACTGACTGACCGCCCCCCTTTGGCCGCCCTCCTTGCCGGGCCGCCCCCTCGCACAGACCCACCGAGACCGGAAGCGAGACTGTGTTGAAGTCCCTCATCGCGTACGGCCTCAGCCGCCGGGCCGTCGTGCTCCTGGGCACGGTGGCGTTCCTGGTGATGGGAGTGTTCGCCTTCACGCGGCTCAACATCGAGGCCTATCCCAACCCGGCCCCGGTCATTCTGGAGATCACGGCGCAGGCCCCGGGCCTCTCCGCCGAGGAGATGGAGAAGTACTACACGATCCCGATGGAGGTCGGACTCTATCCGACGCCCGGTGTCGAGAACATCCGCTCGACGTCCTTCTACGGGCTCAGCTTCGTGCGCGTGACGTTCAAGTACGGGGTGGACTATTACACGGCCGTCCAGCAGGCCAACCTCAACCTGCAGCAGAACACGAACCTGCCGGGCAACCAGACCCCGCAGATCCAGCAGAGTTCGCTCGTCGGTGAGGTCTACCGCTACCAGATCGTCGGGCCGGGCCACACGGGGCTCACCAACCTCCGTACGATCCAGGACTACATCATCGCCCGCCGGCTCTACACCGTGCCGGGCGTCGTGCAGATCAACAGCTGGGGTGGGACGACCAAGCAGTTCAACGTCGAAGTCGATCCCGCCAAGCTGGAAGCGTTCGGCGTCACGATCCCGCAGGTGATCACCGCGCTCGGCAATGCCAACAACAACGTCGGCGGCCGCGAGATCGAGATCGGTCAGCAATCGGTCAACATCCGCGGCATCGGCCTGTTCAACGACGGCGGCAACGACGACCTGCTGAAGGGCGACCGGATCAAGGACATCGAGGATACGGTGATCGGCCAGACCAATGCCGTGCCGACCCGGATCCGGGACGTCGCCAAGGTCACGGTCGGGACCATGCCCCGCCTCGGGATCGCCGGGCGCGACCGGGACGACGACGTCGCCCTTGCCATCGTGGTGATGCACCGGCTTCAGCACACCAACGACGTCGTGCCCCGGATCGAGGCGGAGGTGGCAAGGATCAACGGCGACGGCACCCTGCCGCCGGGAGTGAAGATCGTCCCCTACTACGACCGCCTGTCCCTGGTGGAGGTCACGACCCACACCGTACTGCACAACCTGCTGTTCGGGTGTGCGCTGGTCTTCGTGATCCAGTGGCTGTTCCTCGGCGATCTGCGCTCGGCGATCATCGTCGCGGCCAACATCCCCATGGCCCTGTTCTTCGCCGTGATCGTGCTGGTGCTGCGCGGTGAGGACGCCAACCTCCTCTCGGTGGGCGCGGTGGACTTCGGGATCATCGTCGACTCGGCGGTCATCCTCGTCGAGAACACGTTTCGCAACTTCCAACTGCCCGCGGCCGAGAAGGCATCCCTTCTGGCCCGGCTCGGCCGGGACGAGGGCGGCACCGGCGCCGCCTCGTGGCCCGAGCGGCTGCGGCTGATCTTCGTCAGCGCGGTCCAGGTGGACAAGGCGGTGCTGTTCTCGACCGCAATCACCGTCTCAGCCTTCATCCCACTCTTCACCATGCAGGGGGTGGAGGGGCAGATCTTCAACCCGATGGCTAAGACCTACGGTTACGCGCTGGCCGGCGCTCTGCTGTCGACCTTCACGCTGACCCCGGTGCTCTCCTCGGTGCTGCTGCCGCGGCATGTGGAGGAGGTGGACACGTTCCTCGTCCGCTGGATCCGGGCGGTCTACGCTCCGCTCCTGCGCCGGGCGCTCGATCACAAGGTCGCCTCCATCCTCGTCGGGGCCTTGTTCCTGGCCGGCGTCGGCGTCCTCGCCTCCCGCCTCGGGACGGAGTTCCTCCCGAGCCTGGAGGAAGGCAACTTCTGGATCCGAGCCCAGATGCCGCCGACCATGGGGCTCGATGCCGGCACCGCGGCTACGGCCAAGATGCGCGCGATCCTGCTGCGCCATCCGGAGGTGATCACCGTCGTCTCACAGCACGGCCGGCCCGACAACGGCTCCGACCCGGCCCCGTTCTCGAACGTCGAGCTGTTCGTCCCCCTGAAGCCCTACGACCAGTGGCCCGCCGGCCGGACCAAGGCGAAGCTCACGGCAGAGCTGCAGGCGGACATGGAGAACGAACTGCCGGGTATCGCCTTCAACTTCTCCCAGTATATCCAGGACAACGTCGAAGAGGCCATCTCGGGAGTAAAGGGCGCGAACTCGGTCAAGATCATCGGACCCAACCTCGCGGTGCTCGAAGATCTGGCTGCCCGAATCAAGGGAGAGATGGGGCAAGTCCGCGGCATCGAGGATCTCGGCATCTTCCACGTCCTCGGCCAGCCCAACCTGAACATCGCCATCGACCGGGAGAAGGCCGGGCGTCTCGGGCTCAATACCGGAGACGTCAACACCGTCGTCCAGGCCGCCTTCGCGGGGAGTACGGCGACGACGCTGCTCGAAGGCGACCGGCAATGGGGGGTCGTGGTGCGGCTGCCCCCCGCGGCCCGCAGTTCCGTGGAGGCCGTGGGCAACGTGAAGGTCCCCGGCGGCAACGGCGGCAAGGCCTATGTGCCCCTGCGGGATCTCGCCACCATCAAGCTGGAGACCGGCGCCTCCTACATCTATCGCGAGCAGACACAGCACATGCTGCCGATCAAATTCTCAGTCCGCGGCCGCGACCTCGGGGGAACCGTCGCGGAGGCGCAGGAGCGGGTCCGGCGCACAGTCGAACTCCCGAACGGCTACCGGCTCGTCTGGGCGGGCGAGTTCGACGATCTGGAGAAGGCCAAGAACCGCCTGATGATCGTCGTGCCCGTGTCCCTCGGGCTCATCCTAATGCTGCTCTACAGCCTGCTGAATTCCCTGCGCGACGCGCTGCTGGTGCTGACGGGCATCCCGTTCGCGGTGGCGGGCGGGATCCTGGCGCTGTGGGTCACCGGGCTCAACTTCTCCGTCTCGGCGGCGATCGGCTTCGTGTCGCTGTTCGGCGTGTCGGTGATGGATGGGATCCTGATGCTCACCTACTACAACGAGGTGCATCAGGCCGGTCTGCCGGTGAGGGAGGCGATGTTCCACGCCGCCGAGCAGCGGATGCGCCCGATGCTGATGACGGCCCTCTCGGCCTGCATCGGGCTCTTCCCAGCGGCCATCTCCAACGGGATCGGCTCCCAGGTCCAAAAGCCTTTGGCCACGGTGGTCGTCGGCGGGATGATCGTCGGGCCGGTGATGCTGCTTTTAGTGGTCCCAGCCCTGCGTTTGATCTTCCTGCGTCAGGAAGTGGAGTCGAGATCCGCGGCTTGACGTCGAAGGAGCGCTGACAGAAGCGAGCCACCTCCCTCACCATGAAGGCGATTTCCGCTTCTGAGGCGCTCAGTTTGATCCCGTTATGATCGTGTAGAGGCGCTATCGGAAGGGCGGCTCATGGATTGATCGGGCGAGATGATCAGCACATCTACTGTAGCCGGACGAGCCCCTTGGATGAGATCGGAGGGTTGATTGGGGCCCCCGCAATCAAAATGCAAGCTGATCCTAAGCGGCGAAGTCTGGAGCGAGGAGGCCGCGGTCGGCGAGGCGGCTCCAGACCCGGGCGGCCGCGGCCCGCGCGCGCGGCGCGCGCCCGGTCGCCAGGACCGCCCATCGCGCGCGCATGGTCCGGCTGAACAGGGACGCCGAGCGGTCCTCGATCTCGTTGCGGTCGAGCAGATCGAAGCGCAGCGCCAGGTCGTCGAGTCGGGGACCGCGCGGGCTGCCCGCGCTCGGCAGGCGCATCCGGGCCGAGAACTCGCCCCAGGTCTTGCACTGATAGTGGTTGAGCTGGATGCCGCCGTAGGCGATCCGGTCCGCCATTCCGGTCGTGCCGGCCGCGACATCGGTGAAGTCCGAGAGCGTGCGTCGTCCGGCCGCCAGAACCACCTCGTGCACCTGCACGCCCCGGACATGCTCGGACCGCGCGAGCGTCTTGTAATGGGCCTGGTAGGCCCAGTCGGACGGAGCGCAGCGCTGGAAAGCCTCCGTCACGAACCCGTATCCCGGCGCGGTCACGCCGGATGAGCCGAACGAGCGCCAGTTGACGTGGACGGCCGAGACATCGTCCGGCACCCGGGCGAGATACCGGGGTAGCGCGCCGTCCTGCCAGGGCACGAGGAACTCGTCGATATCGAGGAACGCCACCCACGGCGTGGCCACCAGGGCCATGCCGGCTGTGTAGGCCGCGATCTGCGGTGACGCGCCGTCGAGAGCCGCGACCGCGTGGAGGGAAATGGCCGGATCGGCGGCCGCCGCGCGGGCCACGATCGCGGGCGTGTCATCGGTGCTGCCGTGATCGAAGACGAGGATCCGGCTGAAGCCGACGGCGCGATGGAAGGCCAACCATTCCGCGATGTAGAAGGCCTCGTCGCGGGCGATCGCGATGAGTGTGCAGTCGAAACGACTGGCCGCCATACGCCAATTCGCCATGATCTTCACAATCTAGCACCCGAACCATCTCGGGCCTTTAAGCCTTTTCTCGTCGAATTATGACCGAAATCTGAACATGCGAGCTGATATTTGTAACAAAATGTGTCAAGACACCAGCTTAAAAAACAAATCAAAGAAATATGACAAAGATAGACACGGTCATTTCCTCTCCTCGATCTTATCCGAGAACACCGAAGTTGCCTACTGTCAGGTCTGACAGTAGCTCCGAACGGGGCGGCGTGCTTGGTTCGCGACCGGCACGCCGCTCCGTCCGGCAAACCGGACCCACGATTGCATCGGCCACTCGCGCGACGACGACCCGCCATCCACAGCGGGTCGGCGGTATTCGGCGTTTCCGTAACAGATCACGATCGTCGACCGGACGCTTAGAGAAACAATTAATCCACATTTACGCCGAAACACTTAGAAATAAATATCACAAATCGTCGATATTGGCGGCATATTGTCTGAAATATCAGAAAATTCAGCGTTATTTAACACTGGGAAGCCGAATTTTACATGCCCAAATCCGGGCCGATCATGCCATGAGATGAGCGCCCCATGTCCTCCGGTATCACCCTGTCAGCCGCGACGCGCCAGAACCTGCTCTCGCTGCAGGACACCGCCCAGCTGATGGCGACCACCCAGAACCGGCTCGCGACCGGCAAAACGGTCAATTCCGCCCTCGACAACCCGACTAATTTCTTCACCTCCCAGGCTCTCGACGGCCGCTCCGCGGGGTTGAGTACGCTCCTCGACGGCATCTCCAACGGCATCCAGTCGATCCAGGCCGCCAACCAGGGCATCACCTCGATCCAGAAGCTCGTGGATCAGGCCAAGTCGATCGCAAGCCAGGCGCTCTCGACCCAGCTCTCCACCACCGGCACCGCCGCCAACGCCTTCCCGACCACGAGCAGCACCGCCTCCCAGACAGTGCTCCTGACCATTAACGGCACCTCGGTGTCGGCAAACTTCGCCGCCTCCTCAAGCATCAGTGCGGTCGTCGCGGCGTTGAACACAGCCGTCAGCTCGGCCAGTGCAACCTCGGAAGGCACCTTCGGAGCGGGCGCGATCTTCTCGGTCGACAGCACCGGCACCAAGATCGTCCTGAACGCCCAGGCGGACGTGGAATTCCAGAACTCCGGCAGCCAGACGGCGCTCGGCTTCACCGCCTCGGCCACCACCGCCTCGACCTACGGCACCGCCGCCAGCACCGTCGTCTCCAGCGACCTGTCGATCTCGGGCGTGACCCAGCGCGCCTCGCTGGCCAATCAGTACAACAACCTGCTGAACCAGATCACGCAGCTCGCCGGCGACGCCAGCTACAACGGCGTCAACCTCATTGCCGGCAAGGGCAATGACATGAACATCAAGTTCAACGACACCGGCAGCTCGAACCTGAACGTCGCCTCGGTCGACGCGACCTCCAGCGGCCTGGGCCTGTCGTCGATCACCAACTCCGACAGCTCGGCGAGCTCAAACGGCCTCGGCAACTTCCTCTTGAACTCGGACGTCAACAAGACCCTGGCGACGCTCACGACGGCGGACAGCACATTGAACTCCGCGGCGAGCACGCTGGGCTCGAACCTGTCGGTGGTTCAGAACCGCCAGGACTTCTCCAAGCAGCTGATCAACGTGCTGCAGACGGGCTCGGCCAACCTGACCAACGCCGACCTGAACCAGGAGGCGGCGAACTCGCAGGCGCTGTCGACCCGCCAGTCGATGGGCATCTCGGCCCTGTCGCTGGCCAACTCCGCCCAGCAGGGCGTCCTCCAGCTCCTGCGGTAAGCTTCGGTCTCCGCGTCAACTGAGCGGCCGAAGTCGAACTCCGGCCGCTCGTATAATGTCGGCTATTTAGATCGGCAGCCGGTGTCTTAAGCGTCTTCTGTGGGTCGTTAAGAGGCCGTCTGCTTTTCCAGCACGCCGTCTCCAAAGCAGCCGTTCTGCTTACGGCCAGACTCCGTCACGCCGGAACGCCGTCACCCGCAGAACCGGACGTTCGGCTTCGCGCCCAACCCGGCCATTCGGGGTACACCGCCGTGTTCTCCGAAGCGGACGCTCCGGCAGCGCCACGCGTAAGACGGTGGATCGCGCGCACCTGCTCTCGATTGTCGAGAAGATCCAGGCCAGGAATGCCGCCCCGCTGATCCGCGCTGAGGCCGTCGCGGCGGATGCGTCTTCATTCGGGCCTGCCTGAACAAGGTGGAGAATCAACTCGAACGCGTCCGCGCCGAGGCGTTCTGGGACCGCGTCATGCAGGAAGTCGCCCAACATCGGCTACGGTATCGCCTTCGGGCGCGCGATAGTCGCTCTCCCGAGGAGCGACCTGGCGCAGGTCAGCCCATCGCATTGCGGAGTTCGCCTACGTGGATGTCGTCGAGATCCATCGCTCGCCGTGGCGGACCATCGGCCTCTTCCTGGCCTCCGTCGGTTTCGCGGCCTTCGCCGGCTGGCTGATCTATGCGCACCCGACAATCGGGCGCACGGCCGTAACGCCCGGAAGCTTCGCCGAGTTCGAGGCCTATGCCGGCGTCGCGTTCTTCGGCCTCTGCACGGTGCTGATCTTCCCCAAGCTGTTCCAGTCGAAACCGGTGGTGTCCGTCGGGCCGCGTGGGATCTACGATCGCAGGCTGTCGACCGACTGGATCCCCTGGGAGACGATCCGCAGCGTGACCCCGATGCAAATCCAGCGGCAGCGCATGCTGGTGCTGGAGATCGACCCGACGGCCGACGCGCATCTGTCCTGGACGAAGGGGGCGCGCCGCAGGGCCAAACTGAATCGGGTCTTCGGGCGGTCCGGGTACTGGATGACGGCGGCCGATCTGCGCGGCGGCTTCCCGGCATTGGCCGAGGCGGTGTCCGCGGCCCGGCGCAACGCGTAGCCTGGGGTCCGCCGGCTATTCCATCGCCGCCCGGTCGCTCATCCGGGAACTGACCCGGTGATCGCGGCTCTCCAGCCCGGCTGTCGACGAAATCACGACGTCGGACAGGCCGAGCCACGAGGCCATCAATCGCAACTCCACGAGTATCCGCTCCATCGTAGCCGCCGGCGCACCCGGCTCTTGATGCGCGCGCAGGACGATCAGCGCCTCGGCCCGTCGATCCGCCTTCAGGTCGACCCTGGCGACGAGCGCGCCGTCCATGAGGAACGGCAGCACGTAGTAGCCGTGCTCGCGCTTGTGGGCGGGCGTGTAGATCTCGAGGCGGTACCGGAATCCGAAGAGGCGCTCCGTCCGTGGCCGGTGCCAGACGAGCGGGTCGAACGGCGACAGGAGGGCTGCGCCGCGGTGACGGCGGCCGGGCCGGGCATCCCTGTGCAGGTACGCCTGCTGCTGCCATCCGCGGACGGTCACGGGAACGAGCACGCCCTCCTCGACGAGCTGCTCGATGGGCAGGCGCGCCTCGGTCGGCGAAAGGCGATAGTAGTCGCGCAGGTCGTTCGCGGTCGCCACGCCGAGCGCCTCCGCGGATCGCGCGACGAGTTCGCGCCGGGCGTCCACCGGATCCGGGGTCGGTCGGGCGAGGACGGAGCGGGGCAGCACCCGTTCGGGCAGGTCGTACACGCGCTCGAAGCTGCCCCTCCGATGCGTCGACGCGACTAGGCCCGCCCAGAAGAGCCATTCGAGCGCGTGCTTGGCATCGCTCCAGACCCACATGCCCTTGGACGCCTTCGGGCCCGAGACGTCGGAGGCAGCCAGCGGGCCCTCCTGCCCGATCCGGGCGAGCATGGCGTCCGCCTCCGCGCGCCGCTCGCCCGCGAACGCCTTGAGCTGGTTCCATACGCCGTGGCCCTGGCGGGCGCGGTCCATGCGCCAGCGCAGCAGAGGCTGGAGATCGATCGGCAGGAGGGACGCCTCGTGACCCCAGTACTCGAAGAAGCGCTTTGAGCCAGCGACAGCCAGGGCGTCGAGGGCGCCGCGGTCGTAGGGCCCCAGGCGCGAGAACAGCGGCATGTAGTGGGCGCGGACGAGGACGTTCACGCTGTCGATCTGGAGCAGGCCCAGGCGGCCTATCTGCCGACGCATCCGCGAGACGGCGATCCCGTCCGACAGCGGGCGCATGCCGAGGCCCTGGGCGGTCAGCGCGATGCGGCGCGCTTCGGTAATCGACAGTTCCAGCTTCGATCCAGCCATGGGATGGGCGGGGAGGCGGGCGTCACGATCCTACGGCCGCAGGTGCTGACCTTCGGAGGATACTCTCCACCGTCATCTGCTCAGCGGATCGTGTGGCTGGCTGTCTCGACGGTGGCCGGCCGGGACGGCTTGTTGAACACCGTCTGGCAGCCCGGACTCAGGCGCGCCCTGTTCCGGACCATGCAGGTCGTGATCCGGTCACGGTCCGGGATCTCGCCCAGGCAGAGCCTGAATGCGTCCCCTCGGTAGAGGCGCGCCGCCTCGGCATCGTCGGCCCTGGCGGGCGTGCCGACGAAGGGCGTCGATGCGACGACGACGACGGCGGACAGACAGACGATTGCTTTCATGGTGCCGAGGTGCCCGATCTGGATCCTTCCGGAGGGCGGGCGTCCGATGGGCCAGGTGGCATCTGCGCTCGCCGATCCCACAACAGGATCCGGAACCTCGGGTTCCGCCCGGGGATGCCGCCCCATGCGCCCGGCACAGGCGCAGCATTCGTGGGTAGGGCCGGCGGCCCGGTCTACCGGTCGCCGCGGCCGTCGATCCGGTCCTGAAGACCAGTCGCGACATAGACGAAGGCGCCGAGCAGGGCGACGGCCTCGGGCGTCGCAAACAGGAGCCACGTGTAGTCGTGCGGGCTCATCGCAGCTCCTTCGCATCCAGGGGGAGGGGCGTGCCCGCCCGAGGATGGACCCGAACGGCGGGAAGCGATAGCCGGCCGGGCCTCGGGCTCGGCTTCCCGGCTACCTCGTGGCGCAGCGCTTTAGGGTGAACAGCTCGCCGGCCTTGAAGCCGCGTGCGATCGACGCGATCATTGTGTCGCCGGCGACCGAGAGCGTCCATCGCGCCTTCCTGGCCGAAGGACCGCTGCCGCAGACCTCGTCGAGCTTCCATCTGAAGCTGCCGGCCGTACCGCTCCCAAGAAAAAACGCCCCCGACGTTTTCGACGAGGGCGCGAGGTGCGTTGAGGACGACCCATATGTCAGGCCGTTGGTATAATGCATGCCAGAGCGGGAGGTGCAACTCCCGAGTCCCGGCACCGAGCTTGCGATCCGCGCTGGGACCACAACGGCTGCCTCGATCCAGTTCGCAGTCGGGATGGCGTACAACGCTCGGCCGCCGACACGCGAGAAAGCATGACATCGCTGCTGCAGATCTCATCGACCGACACCGGTCCGATCCTGGCCCTCAACAACGCGCACGCGGCCGAGCTCTCCCTGCTCGACGAGGAAGGTCTCTACGAGCTCGTGGCGGGGAGCTTCTACGCACTCCGGATTGGCCGCAATGACGCTTTCCTGATCGCCCTCGATGAGCGGCATCCGACCTATGCGAGCCCGAACTATCTATGGTTCCGCAGTTGCTACCCGCGCTTCGTGTACGTCGACCGGGTCGTGGTCGCCAAGAGTGCCCGCGGCCTCGGGCATGCGCGGCGGCTCTACGAGGATCTCTTTCGGAAGACCCGCGAGGCCGGTCACGACCTGATCGTGTGCGAGGTAAACTCGATGCCGCCCAACCCGGGCTCGGACGCCTTCCACGCCCGGCTCGGTTTCGAGGAGGTCGGCGCAGCCACCATTCACGGCGGGGCCAAGACCGTCCGCTATCTCGCTCTTCGCCTGCCCGGCCCACGCTGACCGCGCACGAGCCGACGGCATGTCCATTCGGACAGCTCAGGTTCGTCGACGCCCGCGCTTGCCGGCTGCCTCCAGAGGCCGCGCGGCACGCTCGAAGCCGGCCCAGGGATCCTTGCCGAGCGCCGCTAGGCGACTGGGCAGGGTGGCGACGTCGAAACGCGCTCCGGAACCGAGGCACGAGAGTTCGTCCCAGCCGACCGGCACCGAGACCGGCGCTCCCGCGCGGGAGCGGGTCGAGAAGGCCGCGACCGCGGTCGCACCACGCTGGTTGCGCAGGTAATCGATGAAGATGCGGCCGTCCCTGGCCTTCTTCGACACGGTCGCGACGTAGCGGTCGGGCGCGTCCTTGGCCATCTCGGAGGCGAGCTGCTTGGAGAATGCCTTCGCCTCGTCCCACCCGGTCTTCGGTTCGACCGGGACGACGACGTGCAGTCCCTTGCCGCCGGTCGTCTTGACGAAGGCGCCGAACCCCGAGCTCCGCAGACGCTCCCGGACCTCGAGCGCGCCGGTGACGATCTCGTCCCAGGCGACGCCGTCTCCGGGATCCAGATCGAAGACGAGGCGGTCCGGCCGATCCGGGTCCGCGGTCGTCGCGCCCCAGGGATGGATCTCGAGGACGCTCGCCTGGACCAGGGCGCGCAGCCCACCGGCATCACGGATGACCACCGCCTTCTCGGCCCCGGCTCCGAGGACGTGGAGGTAGCGCTCGTCGATCCCGGCCCAGCCGTGCTTCTGGTAGAAGCACGAGCCGAGGCCGTCCGGGCACCGGACGAGCGACAGGGGCCTGTCGATCACGTGCGGCAGGATGCGGTCGGCGATCTCGGCGTAGTACTCGGCCAAGCCCTCCTTCGTCAGGCCGACGTCGGGCCAGAGCACGCGATCCGGATGCGTGAGCGTCACGGTCTCCTCCGCGGTTCTGCGCTTCGGCGCCCGTGGTCGCGCCGGCGCCGCCTCCCGGACGACCTCGTCGGCCGCCACGTCTGTCCGGACGGTCTTGAACGACGCATGCCGCAGTTGACCGTCGGCCGTCCATCCGCGGAACGTCACCTCGCAGACGAGGCGCGGCTGGACCCACCGGGCGTTGCGGCGCGCCAGGGGCGGCAGTTCGGCGTCGAACGGCGGCGCCGGGATCCGCAGGGGCTCCAGCTTCGCCCGGAGCTCGCGCGCGACCGCGTCACCGAACCCCGTGCCCACCCGACCGACGTGAACGAGGGTGCCGTCCTGGTGCGTGCCCAGGATTAACGAGCCGATGGCGCGGGAGGCCGTGCCCGAGGGCATGAAGCCCGCGACGACGAACTCCTGAGAGCCGGTGCATTTCACCTTGCGCCAGAGGTCGCTTCGTCCGGAGCGGTAGGGGGCGTCGGCTCGCTTGGCGACGATGCCCTCCAGCCCGAAACGGCAGGCGTGGCGGGCCATGGCCGCACCGTCGTCGACGAGATGCTCGCTGAACCGGATCCGGCCGACGGACCCCGCATCGTCCAGGCTCTGCAGCAGCAGGGCCTTGCGCTCGGTCAGGGGGAGGGTGCGGATGTCCTTGCCGTCGAGGTAGAGCAGGTCGAAGGCATAGAAGAGCGCCCCGCCCGTGTCGCCGTCGGCGAGGGCCTGCTGGAGCGCCGCGAAGCTCGAGATGCCGCTCCCGTTCTCGACGACGATCTCGCCGTCGATCAGGGCGGAGGGCAGCTTCAGCTCCTCGAGGGCCTTCGCGATCGGCTCGAACTTCGACGTCCAGTCGAGGCCGGATCGCGTCGACAACTTCACGGTGTCGCCGTCGATGCGCGCCTGCATGCGGTAGCCGTCGTGCTTGATCTCGTACAGCCAGCCCTCTCCGGTCGGCGCCGCGTCGACGAGGGTTGCCAAGGCAGGCTCGACGAAGGGCGGCAGCACGCCTTTGCGGGCGCGCGGGGACTTGGCCGAGGCGGGCTTCGTCACGCGCGCCGAGGCGACCTTCGCGCGTGCCGCATGGTCGGGTCTGACCTCGCCGCCGGCGGCGAGGTCGCGATTGGTCCGGCCCGACAGGACCGACGCGTCGTGCTCGCCGAGGATGTCGCCCTCGCGGCGGGCATGCTCGTCCTCGGCCTTCATCAGCAGCCACGGCTGCTTCTTCTCGCCGCCGCGACCCTTCATGCGCACGAGATGCCAACGGCCGCCGAGCCGCTCTCCGTGCAGAACGAACTCGAGGTGACCCTTCTCGAGACCGGCGGCCGCATCGCCGACCGGCTCCCAGGACCCGATGTCCCAGACGATCATGGTCCCGCCGCCGTACTGGCCCTTGGGGATCGCCCCTTCCCAGCGCAGGTAGTCGAGGGGATGGTCCTCGGTCCGTACCGCGAGCCGCTTCTCGGCCGGCGCCAGGCTCGGCCCGCGGGTGACGGCCCAGCTCTTGAGCACTCCGTCCATCTCCAGCCGCAGGTCGTAGTGCAGGCGTCGGGCGTCGTGCTTCTGGACGACGAAGCGCGCCTTGACGGCCTTCCGGCCGCGGCGCCCACGCGGCTCGGGCGAGGCCTCGAAATCCCGCTTCTCGCGGTACGGCTTGAGGAGCTCGGACATGACTTCCGGCAAACCGCCGCGGCCGATCGCCGGTTCCGGCGATGCAGTCCGACCGCGGGAACAGGCAAGAACTCGTCAGTTATCCACAGGACGGGCTGTGTAGGAACGAGTCGAGAGAGACTCTCGTTGAGTCGCCGAATTCGTGATCGGCACCGCATCGACTCATCGCCGGCAACGAATACTTGTGCGAATTCTGGAGGCTGCGGTGGCATCGCGCGCCAATTGGAAAGGTCACCTGCGACTTTCGCTCGTCTCCTGCGCCGTCGGTCTGTATCCGGCGGTCAGCTCGTCGCGGGACCTGAAGTGCCACACGATCAACCGAGAGACCGGCAACCGCGTGAAGCAGCTGCTGGTCGACTCCGTGACCGGCGAGAGCGTCGATCGCGACGACCAGGTCAAAGGTTGCGAGGTCGCCAAAGACGAGCTCGTCCCCGTCGAGGACGAGGAGCTCAGCGAGATCGCGCTGGAAAGCACGCACACGATCAACATCGAGGCGTTCTGCACGCGCGAGGAGGTCGACGAGCGCTACCTCGACAAGCCATACTACCTCGCGGCCGAGGACAAGGTCTCCCGCGAGGCGTTCGCCGTCATCCGGGATGCGATGAAGAAGAAGGGGATGGCGGGCCTCGGGCGGATCGTCATCTACAAGCGGGAGCGCGTCGTCCTGATCGAGCCCTACGGCAAGGGCCTGCTGGCGACCCTGCTGCGGTACCAGGACGAGGTGCGGTCGCCCACCGCCTACTTCGAGGACATGCCGGACGGGAATCCGACCGACGAGATGCGGTCCCTGGCCGAGGAGCTGATCGCCCGTTCGACGAGGAAGTTCGATCCGTCGAAGTTCGAGGACCGCTACGAGGAGGCGCTGATCGCGCTGGTCAAGGGCAAGGCGAAGAAGCCCGAGAAGGGCAAAGGTCGATCGAAGGCGGCGGCACCGAGTTCCGGCAACGTCGTGAACCTGATGGAAGCCCTCAGGCGAAGCATCGACTCCGAGAAGGGGGGATCCTCCGCTCAGCCGGCCGCTGCCCGGAAGAAGGCGGGTTCGAAGCGGCCACGGCCGAACTCGACCCGCGGTGGGGGCAAGGCGACGTCCTCGAAGCAGCGGAAGGCCGCGTGATGGCCGCTCGTCCGCTCCGGCCTCCGGCCCTGGTTCACTCCCGTAGCGGCCGCCGGCGGCGACGGGCGTGCCGCATGCTCGAGAGCCTCGGCTACGACCCGCTCGGGTTCTCCTCCAACAAGGATGCGGAGGCGTGGCTGGAGGAGGACACGCCGGAAGCCGCGATCGTGGACGATCCCTGCGATCGCGAACTGGAAGGCTTGTTCGGCCTCCTCAGGGCGCGGAACGTCGACCTGATCACCCTGGATGGCACGCCGCCGCAGCCTGCCAGGGCGTGAGGCCGGAAATTCCGGTCACGACATGGCGACATGACCGAGCCGGGTCTTGGCGAACTGAGGCTGACCGAAGCGGGCCTTCGGTATCAGGTAGTTGACGAGAGCGGCGCCGAGGTCGCCGGGGACGAGCTCCTTGTGTTTCTCGAGTATGAATTCGGCATAGTTTGCGTTGCCGGACACGCCGCAGGCGAGGCAATATCGAACCACGGCTTCGGTCGAGCGTCCGTGAAGCGATAGGTACGTGTCGATATTCTTTACGAACACGGTATCCGCAAACACCGTCCGACCTCTGGCCATGTGATCCCTGTGCCGGGTCGCGTATCGCCAATTCTCATTGGTCAGATGCAACACCTCGAAATCCTGTCCGCGCATGTATGCGACGGTCTCGTCGAAGTACGGCTCCCCCTCGTAGGCCGGCATGAAACGGAGCTCGGCCTGGACGACGGCGGCCCCGGCGATGTGCTGCCGGGCGTCGCGCAGGACCAACCCGTCTATGCCCTCCAGATCGCTCTTGAAATAGTCGAGACCTGAGACCCCGACTTCATCGAGGGCATCCGACATGCGCTTGGCTTTGACCTTGTGGACCGCTTTGACCCTTGCCAGTTCCTGAAGGCCGAATGCATCGAGGATCTCCTGCTTGGCCTCCAGCAGTGAGGACGCGTAGATGAAGTGCTTCTCGCGGAATTCATAATCTCCCGCGGCAGGGGCGATGACGCAGTTGATGGGGGTGTACCGACCGAATTTCGATCTGTTGGCGCCTACAGACAGAGCGTCGAGCGATATGAAATGGATCGCGCTCGCGATCTCGGATGGGACGCGGACGATCGCCTCGCCCGAGGATCCGAAATCTGCCATGTTGAGGAAACCGTCGAGGCACGCCCGGATTGTCCGCGCATCCTTCTTGGCGTCATCCCTTATCGCCTCGACACGAGCAGCGAATTCCTCGACGGAAAAGCTCCGCAGAAGGGCCGAGCACGTGCCGAGGAGGTCGCTGTCGAATGGATTATCCAGAACTATTCCCGAAATATAGTTGACCGCGTTCGGCAGGTCGCCTTGCTGGAAGCTGACGACCGAAAGTCCGATCAACGCTCGCGGGTTTCTGTCTTCTACCTTGAGTACCGCCTCCAGAAGATTTCTGGCTTCTTGGTGCCGTCCCGCTTGGATATCGGCGTTGGCTCGATCGAGAGCTTCATCGACGGACATCTCAGCCATATCATTGCGCTCAAGCTGTAGATTGCAGGTGGCTTATGCGAGCGCGCGAAGGGTCCTTGGCGCAGCCTGGCAAGACACCGCGACAGTGACCTGAGGTATGGTCCGCCACATCTGTCTTAAGGGTTAACGCTTGTTTGATGCTGGTTGGCCGCTCGAGCCGCCGGAATGGAACCGGAGGCTTCCGGTCAAGGCCGGGACGTCTGCTTATGAGTGACGCGTTTCGCTCCGTTCCTTTCCGATCCGGATCGATTGAAGGCCGTCCGCATCTCTGGTCGGCCTTCTCCGAAGCGGTTTTCCGCTTTCGGCCAGATTTCGCCTCAACAGATAACTGCCACTCGCAAAATCGGGCATTCGGCTTCGCGCCCATTGCTGCCGAACAGTAGTCCGTGGTCGCGTCCCAAGAGTGGACGTTACTCAACATTGAGCCGACACGCGCAACAGACGCATCTGCGCGGCGTTATCAGGGAGCTTTACGCCGTTGGCAGTGTTTGGACCAAAGGGGCGGCTTTGCCTGAACCGAAATGGATCCGCGTCACGCGTTCAAGGGCATTCAGCCAGCACTCGTAGTAGTCCCAACCCGGGTCGTCGCGAGAATGGCATGATTCCCACGCCGCGATCTCCGCGATCAATGCCTGCCGGAAGTCCTCCCACTCGAAGTGGCCGTCCCGGGCAAGGGCCACCGCCAAACCGAACGCCTGCCGCTCCCAAGGTTGATGGAAGCAGAGGCTGCCGTTGGCGCGGGGCGGCGTGTCGGGCTGTCCCATCATGCTGGCGACAGCGAAGTGCTCGAAGCTCGTCTGCACGACGGATGCCTCAAGCCGCCTTCGGCAGGGCGACGGCCACACCCATCATCGCCTCGGGCGTGACCAGCTTCGCGAGGTCGTCCTCGTTCATGTCCTGGGTGCCATTCGGCCGCTCGGGAACGACGAACCAGCGGATCTGGGCCGAGCTGTCCCAGGTGCGGATCTCCTTCGCCGGGTCGACGTCCAGGCCGAACTCCTTGAGCACCGCACGCGGCTCCCGGGCCGCGCGGGCTCGGAAGGATGGGTCCTTGTACCAGTAGGGCGGCAGCCCAAGCACCGGCCAGGGATAGCAGGAGCACAGAGTGCAGATGATGAGGTTATGGACCTGCGGCGTATTCGCGACGGCGCGCATGTGCTCGCCTTCCGCGCCAGCTGCCCCCGTAGGAAGGCCCAGCTGGGCGACAGCCGCCATCGTATCGGTCACGAGCAGCGCCTTGAACGCGTCGTCGGTCCAGGCCCTCGCCACGAGCTTGGCGCCGTTGAACGGGCCCATCTCGGTGGCGAAGGTCTGCATCACCTTGTCGACGGTCTGGTCGGTGATGACGCCCTTCTCGATCAGCAGGGCTTCGAGCGCCCGCACGCGCGCGGCGTTGCGCTCCTCACGGTCATGGGGATAGGCGAAGCGGTCGGTCATCGGTGATCCCTCACGCGGCCGCCCGGTCCTCGACCGGGCGCACGTAGACGTCGAACAGGTCGGCGTAGAGGAAGAAGCCGGGCTCGGCATTGCCGGGCCAGAGGTGCTGCGGGTCGAACTTCACGCAGTAGACTGGCATGGCCGGGCCGATGCCGTCCGGCCCGGTCGAGCACAGATAGCTGAACGCGTCGTCGTAGACGGTCTCGACGACCCCGAGCTTGTTGCGCAGGTATCCCGGCAGGCGGGTGTGCTCCACTGTCGGCGGGTCGGCGACCAGCACCGTGTCGCCCACGGCGAAGCGCGGCCTGTCAGCCCACTGGTGCCGGGGGGAGTCGCCGTCCATCAGGTACTTGTGGATGCGGTCGTCGATCTCCGGTGTTCCGCCCGACGGCAGCGGCTTGACCCGATCGGCGAGGTACTCGTCCGTGCGCGCGTCAAGCTCAGCCTGGGTGATGTACCCGTTGGCGACGAAGTAGCCTGAGATCCCGCCGAGCCATTTCTCGTAGTAGCGGTACTTGAAGTAGTCGAAGGGGTTCATGGCCTCGGCGCCCTTGCGCAGGTCGGCCCAGGTCCAGACCGTGCGGAAGGTGCTCGACGTCTGTGGCAGGTTGAGCTGCGGGCTGAGCGCCATCATGGCGGTGTGGATGCCGAAGATCCGCTCCTCCCAGGGCTCGACGAAGACGCGGAGCTCGGGCTGGACGGGGTCGAGGCCTTCCAGGCCGCCGAGGGTGTGCTGGAGCTTCATGAGGCCTCCGTTCAGCTTTGCGCAGTCGCTCAGGCCGCCCGCGCCGCCCGACACTGCGCCAGGCCTGCCGCGATCTCCTCGGCATCGAGGTTGCGGCCGATGAACACCAACTCGCCGCGCCGCGGCTCGCCGGGACGCCATGGTTTGCCGGGGCGACCGTCGAGGGTCATGTGCACGCCGTGGAAGACGTAGCGCCGCGCCTCGCCGACGAGCGCAACGATGCCCTTGATGCGGAGGATGTCGATCCCCTTCGCCTGCACGAAGCGGTTCAGCCACCCGAAGAACGCCGTTGAATCGAGGTCTCCCTCGGGGCGCAGCGAAACGCTCGCGATGGCGTCGTCGTGCGCGTGCTCAGCGTCCGACAAAAGATCCGGCTCGATGGCCAGCGCGTTCTTCAGGTCAAAAGCGTGGATGCCGAGCACCTCCGCGGCCGGGACGGCTCCGTCCCGCATGCGCCGGATGCGAGCGAGCGGATTGATGCGGCGGAGTTCTGTCTCGCAGGCTTCCAGGGCAGCTTCGTCCACGAGGTCAATCTTGTTGAGGAGAAGGAGGTCGGCGAAGGCGATCTGCTCCCGTGCGACGTTCTCCCGGCCCGCGGCCTCGGCCTCCTCGCCCATGGACAGCCAGAGCGGGTTGTAGCGGGCATCGACTACGGTCACGAGCGCGTCGAGTTCGGTTCGGGCCCGGAGATTTTCGTCGAGCATGAAGCTCTGGATGACGGGGGCCGGGTCGGCGAGGCCCGTGGTCTCGATCAGGATGCGTCGCACTGGTTGCGGCCGTGCGAGCAGGCGCCCGATGGTTGTGACGAGGTCGGTGCGGACCGTGCAGCAGATGCAGCCGTTGTTGAGCTCGATCACATTCTCGTCGACGCCCACGACGAGTTGGCCGTCGATGCCGACCTCGCCGAATTCGTTGACGATGACGGCCGTCTTCTCGGCCTCGCCCTGCGCGAGCAACTGGTTGAGAAGGGTGGTCTTTCCCGATCCCAGGAAGCCCGTGAGCACCGTGACAGGCACTTTTTCCGCCGTCGCCGCCATGCGTCACCTCGACCTTGTTCCGCTTCGGTGCCGCGAAGATTAGGCGGTCGCATGTGCCGACGTAGAGTTTGTCGTCACGACAGATCCTGCCAGATCAAACGCGATCTCGGACACGCTTGAGTGGGATGGGCACCGATGGACATCCGATGCCACGATCCCTGCAGGCTGCGTGCCATGCGGGCTGCCGGCCGATCTGGGCGAACGGCCAGCGATCCTCAATCATGCCCGCCACATCCGCAGCCCGGAGCATGCGTCCCGCCGGGCCAGCGGGATGTGCGGATCACGCTGCAGAAATTCCCCCTGCGGAAGCCGGGCTCCTTGTCGGCGATGACGTCGGCCTTCACGTTGCCGAAGGTGGTGTCCGGCTTGTGCTTGATGCCGTCGTAGAAGGCCTGGATGATGTCTTCCTTGAAGTCCGGCGTGCGGGGGAAGGCCGAGACCACCGCCTCGCGCTCCGCGTCGGAATACTGCGCGTAGGTCAGGCCCAGCACGTCCATCTCGACGCCGGCCGTGACCAGGGCGACCACCGGATGCATGTGGACGGGGATGCCCGGTGTGGTGTGGAGCGCGATGGCTGTCCAGACGGTGTAAACGTCCGCCTCCGGCACGCCGTGCGCCTTGAGGAAGTCGCGGGCGGCGTTGGCTCCGTCTACCTCGAAGCGCTCCGCCGTGCTGCTGTGATCTGGCATCAGGCCAACGTCATGGAACATGGCGCCTGCGTAGAGCAGCTCGCGGTCGAAGGTCAGGCCGCGATGGACCCCGGCGAGGGCACCGAACTGATAGACCCGGCTCGAATGGTTGAAGAGCAGCTCAGTTTCGGTGTCGCGGACGAACTCGGTGATTGCCCGGGCGAGGGCGCTGTCGGGGATGGTGGCTTCGGACGGAATGCTCATGGACGAGGCTCCTTTGCGTTGCATGTCCTCTCGAGCTAGGAGGAACCACGTCTGGCATCAATTGTCGTGATGCGATGATTTCTGCCAACGTGCCTACACCCTCGGACACCGGATCTTCATGCCGTCCCGGTCAGTCGCCCTTCTCGCCTTGCCCGACGTCCAACTCCTCGACGTGGCAGGACCTCTCGACGTCTTCGCCGAGGCGAATGTCCAGTGCGGTCGGGAAATCTACAGCCTCGCCCTCGTCGGGACCGCACCGGGCCCGATCACGACCTCATCGGGACGGCGGTTGCTGCCGGACCTCATCGCTCCCATTGATGCGGACCCGGCCTTCGACACGCTCCTGGTCGCCGGCGCGCCGCGGATGCACGAGGCGGCGCTCGGGGCCGGGCTTCTCGCGTGGCTCCGCGCTGCCACCGCCCGCTGTCGTCGCTACGGCTCCGTCTGCAGCGGGGCCTTCCTGCTCGGGCAGGCCGGCCTTCTGGATGGTCGCCGCGTGACGACGCACTGGGCCGTGGCGGAGGTGCTGGCCGAGCGCTTCCCTGAAGCGCAGATCGAGGCAGATGCGATCTGCCTGTTTGACGGGCCGCTTCGGACCGCCGCCGGGGTCACGGCGGGGCTCGACCTCGGGCTGGCACTCGTGGAGGAGGACCTCGGGGCTGAGGTCGCCCGGCGGGTGGCGGCTCAGCTCGTCATGTTCTTCAAGCGCGGCGGCGGCCAGATGCAGTTCAGCCGGCGCGGGGTCAGCGCACCATCTGGGCGCTCGGCACTTCAGGAGGTCCAGCGCTGGGTAGCCGCGCACCCGGCCGAGGATCATGGCGTCGACAGGCTGGCCGCCCGGACCGGCATGAGCCCTCGCCACTTCGCGCGGGTATTCCGGGCTGAGACCGGCCTGACCCCGGCCGCCTACGTCGAGACCGTCCGGATCGAGGCTGCCCGCCGCCTCCTGGAGACGGGCGAGGTGGCCCTCAAGCAGGTCGCTGGAGCCTGTGGGTTCCGGGACGCCGACACGCTCCGGCGCGCCTTTGTCCGGCGGGTCGGCACCACGCCCGCCGAGTACCGGCGACTGCATGCCCCCGGGTGACACTCGAACAAGACGGCCACAGAAGCTCGTTCGCCACCGGGATGACGATGAACCAACAGCTCGGATCGAGCACCCCAGCGGGCCCGATTAGCCATTCCAAGTCCGTATGCTGGGCCGAATAGCTCGTCGGATAGAGCACGACATTGTCCCGGGCGGTGGACAGCGTCCCATGCGTCTTCCAGCGCAGCTGCGCTCTCGGCAGCACCGCGCCCGACTGTAGCGTCAGGTCGCCGAGTTCGAAGGTTCCGGTAGCCATCGCCCACCTGCTCACGGGCGCGACGTCCGAACGGATCCGACATGCCAGTGGGCGTAGTCTCGCTGGCGCACGTCGAGGCGCAACGCCGCCCGGGCGTCTGGCGGGCGGTAGAACAGGATCAACGGGTGGAGGCGATGCTCGACGTGGAAGGGCATGTTCCACATGAGGAGCCGCATGAGGCCATTGGTCAAGGCCGTGCGCATGCTGGTCAGGCCATTGTGTCGATCGTGCAGAGCGTGTGCTCGGTGAGGAGGCAGAGCCGCAGGAAAAGCTACCCGAAGATCCGCGGCCCGATCCCAATTCCAGGAGGCCGAGCGCCAGATCAGCCAGCCGGCCCCAGCCAGTATCAGGACATGCGCGTCGAGGTGGACGGCACCGCACCTGCCCCAGGTGAGCGACAGCGCCGTCACCTCTGAGCCAGTGAGAACCCGTGCGCGCGTGGAAGCCGCTCATTCCCTGAACCGTGTGACCGCCTCGAGGACGCGCGAACACGGCATCATCCCTGACGATCCCTCCGATCGTATACCGGACACTCCCGCATGCCGGCTCAACCGCGATCGCCAGCCGACGCGCGCGATCAGCTTGGTATTCGGCTTGCCTCTGCGGCCCTGGCAAAGGGTGAATGCGAAATGAGACGATCCTGGTTTTCCGGCCTATTCGCGGCCGTGGCTCTGCTCGCGCCGGGCTCCGCCGGCGCGGAAACGACGCTGAAAGCGGTGCTGGAAGCCGAGATCGTTACCCTCGATCCCTACTTCACCACGGCATACATCACGCGAACCTTCGGCTACATGGTCTACGACACGCTGTTCGCGCCCGACGCGACGGGCGTGTTCCGGCCGCAGATGGTCGACACATGGTCGGTGTCGGATGACCGACTCACCTGGCGCTTCACCTTGCGCGACGGGCTGCGCTTCCACGACGGCTCGTCGGTCCGGGCCGCCGACTGCGTCGCCTCGCTGCGGCGCTGGGCGGCTCGCAGTGCTCTGGGCGGCCGGCTCATGGACGTGACGGCCGCCCTCGACGCGGTGGACGACCAGACCTTCGTGCTGACGCTGCGGGAGCCCTACGGCCTCGTCCTCGACACACTCGGTACGACGTCGAGCCCCACGCCGTTCATCATGCCGGCGCGGCTCGCCGCGACGCCCCCCACGACGCAGCTCTCTGAGGTCGTGGGATCCGGCCCATTCATCTACGACCGCGCGGCGCACGTCCCCGGCGACCACATGCTTCTGCGCCGGAACCCCGACTATCGACCGCGTCCCGAGCCGGACGACTTCCTGGCGGGCGGTAAGGTCGTGAAGGTCGACGCCCTCGACATCCGCGTCATCCCCGACGGGGCGACGGCGACGGGCGCACTCGGCGTGGGCGAGATCGACTACATGCAGTATGCGCCCTTCGACCTGATCGGTCAGATGGAGTCCAAGAAGAGCTTGGCAGTGATGAACTTCACCGGCCCGCACAGGTTCACGGGCCACTATCGCATTAACACGGCGTCCAAGCCCTTCGACGACCCGGCCATTCGGCGCGTGCTGCTGCGGCTCGTCGATCAGCGTGAGGTCTTGGACGGGTTCGGCCTCGACCCGCGCTTCTCGCAAACCTGCGACGCTTTCTTCATCTGCGGCTCGCCCTACGAAACGCATGTCGGAACGGGCCTCTTGCACGACCCTTCGGTGGCGGCGGCACGGTCCGCTCTGAAGGAGACCGCCTACAAGGGCGAGCCGGTGATCGTGATGGTGGCCAACGATCTCGAGGCGGCGCGCGTGTCCTCGACCATCTTAGCCGATCGGCTGAAGGCGGCCGGCTTCACCGTTGACCTGCAGGTGATGGATTGGGCAGCCCTGCTCGCCAAACGCACCAAGAAGGCCGGCTGGGGCCTCTTCGGCATCCATGCGCTGGGGCTTGATCTCAGCTCGCCTCTGACCAACTCCGCGATCAACCTCAACTGCAAGGACGCTGCGAGTTCCGGGTTCATGTGCGACCCGCGCATGGCTGGCTTGTTCGACCGTTTCGCCCGCGAGCCTGATCTGGACAAGCGGCGCACCATCGCGGGGGAGATCCAGACCATCGTCTACGACGAGGGCTTGGTCGTCCCGTTCGGCCAGTTCGCGCAGCCCGCAGCTTACCGGACCTCGCTCACCGGTCTGATCCCCTCCGCTATCCCGCTCTTCTGGAACGTCGCGAAGCCATGAGCGCAGCCCCGTACGATATCGTCGTGGTCGGTGCCGGCTCCGCCGGGGCGACTTTGGCAGCCCGCCTCTCGGAGGATCCGCGACGCCGGGTGCTCCTGCTGGAAGCTGGACGCGACTGGCGCTCCACCGATGCGCCGCCGGCGCTGCGCTCGGCCAACATCATCCCGTTCATGTATGACCCGGCCCATCAGGCGGACTGGCAATGGCCGGGACTGATGAGCCGGCGGACCCGTGCGCAGGAGCCCCGCTTCTACTGGCGCGGTCGCGCGCTCGGCGGCAGTTCGACGGTGAACGCGCAGATCGCGATCCGCGGCGTTCCCGCGGCCTTCGATGCCTGGGCGGATCAGGGATGCACCGGCTGGTCTGCCGCGGATGTGCTGCCTCTCTTCGACCGGATCGAGGACGATGCCGATTTCGGCCTAGAGGACAGCTGCCGTCGCGGAGGTCCGCTCCCCGTGTATCGCGCGAAGCCGGATGCCTGGGGCGCGGTGGATCTGGGGCTCCGCGCGGCCGCCCTCGCAGCCGGCCATCCCTGGAAGGCGGATCTCAACGCGCCGACGGGCGAGGGCGTCTCCTGCAACCCAATCAACAGCCGCAACGGTCATCGGGTCACCACCAATGACGGCTACCTGGAACCGGCGCGCGACCGTCCGAACCTCGAGATCCGCTGCGAGGCCCTGGTCGACTGCGTCCTGTTCGAGGACCACCGGGCGGTCGGCCTGCGCGTCCGCTTCGGTGCGGACCCCTGGACCGAGATCCATGGCCGCGAGATCGTGCTGTGCGCCGGCGCCGTCCACAGCCCGGCGATCCTGATGCGCTCCGGGATCGGCCCGGCCGAGCCGCTTCGCGCCCTCGGCATTCCCGTCCGGCAGGCGCAGGAGGCTGTCGGCCGCAACTTCATGGACCATCCGATCCTGCGGGCGACGCTGGATTTGAAGCCGGAACACCGGGCGGTCGACACGGATGCGCGCCACACCAACTGCTGCGTCACGTACTCGAGTGGCCTCGCGGGCGGCGGGGAGCGCGACATGATCTTCGTCGCCTACAATCATCGGACCCTGACCGGGCCGGAACCGACGCCGCAGGGCGCCGTCGGCGTCGGGCTCTACGACGCGTTCTCGCGCGGGACGCTGCACCTCACCTCGGCCGATCCGGAAGCCAACCCGGCCATCGAAGAGAACATGCTCGATGACCCACGCGATCGCCTGCGCATGCGCGACGCGGTGCGCCGTCTCGCAGGTCTGACCGAGCATCCGGCCCTGGCCGGTCTCGCGACGGCGATCCGGTTCGGCGAGAGCCCGCTCGCGATCGGCGACGCCGCGCGCCTCCCAGACGACAAGCTCGATGCCCTGATGCTCGCCGAGGCCGGCGACATCCAGCACGCCGCCGGCACGTGCCGCATGAGCGGCTGGGTAGACGCATCCGGTGTCGTAGATCCCGATCTCAAGGTCCGTGGCATGGACGGGTTGCGGGTTTGCGACGCCTCCATCATGCCGAGCGATTGTCGGGCCAACCTGCATTTCACCTGCGTGATGATCGGCGAAAATCTTGCTCGACGGATGTCGAAGAGCGATTTGTAGTCAGACCCGGATCACATTGCGCAGCACTGTCGGCATTCGATCGACGAGTCTTTGCGCCTTCCGCCGTGCGGCCGATCGTTGACGAGCGATCGCCGTTGAAGCGTAGCAGTTGATCGGCTCTGTTGGTCCGTTGCGGCGGCATCGATCAGACTTTCTCGCTGCTTCCCGAGCTTGCCGACCGGATTCCATATCGAATGGTGCGCTATTCCCGCGAACGAGGGTGTGGTTTGGCAGCCAATTTGCTTGAGCGAATGCCCGACGGCAGCGGCCGCACAATACGGTGCTTCGACAGTCGCCCTTTCTCGGCACGCGCCTGACTACCTCATCGACTCCCGCGGAGCTCGTATGCCTCAGCCCTGGTCGCCCCTGCTCCATCGGCGCTCGATCCTGAAAGGAATGACTGGCCTAGCGGTCGGCGCGGCATGGGCGCCGACCGCCACGCGCGCCGCAGGACTCAAGACCGTCCGCTTCAGCGAGGCCGTCCACAACCTCGGCTACATCAATCTCTACGTCGGGATGCACGACGGCATCTTCGAGAAGAACGGCCTCGCCATGCAGGTGAGCGCCGCCGGAGGCGACACCCAGACCTTCGCGGCCGTGCTCGGGGGCTCGGCGGATTTCGCAATCGGTGACCCCACGATGGTGGTGATCTCGCGCGAGAACGGCGGGCCCGGGATGGTGGTCGGCACCGTTGTTCAGCGGGCCCACTACTTCGCGGTCTCGAAGTCGGTCGATCCCTTCACCGACCCGAAGGGCTTCAAGGGTAAGCGGATCGCCACCTCGCCGGAACCCAACACCAACTTCAGCGTGACCAAGCGCCTCGTCGAGAGCAATGGGATGAAGCTCGGCGTCGACGCGACGATCGTGCCGGTAAGTCCCGGAACCGAAATCGCCGCCATGCTCGCCGGCGCGGCCGACATCGCGGTCGCCTACCAGCCCGGCGTCGCTCAGGCGGTGGCGCAGGGTGCAAAAATCGTGTTCGATTTCTCGAACTACGTCGGGCCCTTCTGCAACACCGGGATCATGGTGCTGCCCGGAACGATCCAGAAGGATCCCTCGACCGTGCAGGCCTTGGTGACAGCCTTCGAGGAGGCCGGGCGGAGAACCTACAGCGATCCCGATTACGCCAAGAAGGTCGCACGGCTGGAATTTCCGGACCTCCCGGGCGACGTCGTGGACGCTGCCATCGATGCCGAGCTGAAGTATAAGATCCCGGCCTCCAGCGTCGTGACCGAGAAGGACGCTTGGGAAAGCCTGATGGGCATGCAAAAATATCTAGGGAATATCAAAGGCACGCTCGCCTTCGATCAGGTCGTCGACAATACGTTCGCCGACAAGGCCGCGAAGCGCGCCGGCTGACCGGCCCCCGTGTCCGAACGTACCCTGCAAGCGGAGGCCCGCCCCGGGTCTTCCGTGCCTCCGCTCTCCGTCGAGCATCTCGCCAAGGCGTATCGGACGGGCGGTCGCATTCTGCCTGTCGTCGGCGATCTCACCTTCTCGCTCGCCCGCGGAGAGATCGTCGCGATCGTCGGCCCATCGGGCTGCGGGAAGACCACGCTCCTCAACGCCGTCTGCGGTCTCACACCGGCGGACTCGGGCCGCATCCTCTGGAACGGCATGCCCCTCGACCGGCGCGGCCGCACGCCCAGCGGGATCGGATACATGCTGCAGAAGGACCTTTTGCTGCCCTGGCGCACGGCCCTCGACAACGTGAAGCTCGGCACCGAAATGCGTGGGATGCCGCGCGGTCAGGCCGACGAGCGCGCGCGCGCGCTTCTCGACCAGCTCGGCCTGCACGGTTTCGCTGGGGCCTATCCCGCGACCCTGTCGGGCGGCATGCGCCAGCGGGTGGCGCTTGCCCGCACCCTTATCAACGATCCGGACGTCCTGCTGTTCGACGAGCCCTTCGCGGCGCTCGACTTCCAGACGAAGTTGCTGATCGAAGCCGACACGGTGCGGCTCGTGCGCGACGGCGGCAAGTCCGTGCTCCTGATCACGCACGACATCGAGGAGGCCGTCTCGATTGCCGACCGGGTTCTGGTGCTGAGCGGGCGGCCGACCACCGTCAAGGCCGCCTACACGATCGACCTCGACTGTGCGCCCGACAACATGATCGGGGCCCGGGAGAGCGCCGGCTTCGGCGACTACGTCCGCCAGATCTGGGCCGATCTCGATATCCCACGCACCACGGTCGGCGGCGCCGGTCGTGGCATCAGCCGCGCTGCAGCGAGGTCTTGAGATGTCAGACGCCGCGACCGGACCGGCAACCGTGATCGGGACGAGCCGGGATGCCCCGCCAGCACGGCCGCGCGATAGTGCGCGCCTGCGCTCAGGCGCGCTTGTCCTGCTGGTGCAGATCGCACTCCTCGCATCCCTGCTGGCGGCCTGGGAATGGCAGACCCGCCAAAGCCCGCAATCCGCCTTCCTGTTCGGCTCGCCCTCGGCAATCAGCCGGTTCCTCTGGCAGGGTCTCGCCGACGGTACGCTCCTGCGCGATGCGGGCGTGACGGCCCTCGAGACGGGGCTCGGGTTCCTCATCGGCAACTTCGTGGGCACGCTCGCCGGTCTGTCGCTCTGGTACTCGACCTTCGTCTCGCGGGTCGTCCAGCCCTTCATCGTGGCGATCGGCTCGATCCCGATCATCGCGCTCGCCCCGATCATCATCATCTGGTTCGGCACGGGGCTCGCCTCGAAGGTCGCGATGTCGACGCTCTCGGTCGTCGTGGTCGCCCTCGTGACCTCCTACAAGGGCGCGCTCGGCGTCGACCCGGACCAGATTAACCTCATGCGGACCCTCGGCGCGCGGAAGCCGCAGATCTTCGCCAAGCTCGTCGTGCCGTCGAGCCTCGCCGATATCTTCGCTGGCTTGAAGCTCACCGTCGGCTTCGCGCTGATCGGTGCCATCGTCGGCGAGTTCATGTCGTCGTCCGTGGGCCTGGGCCACGCCATCTTCCAGGCAGGATCCCTCTATGCGATCCCGAAGGTCTTCGCCGCGCTGGTCGGCACGATCGCGCTGGCCCTTATCCTGACCTTCCTGGTCGGCCGGGCCGAGCGGCTGCTCATGCCATGGCGGGATCATCACTGATCCACGCCGCCCCTGGACACCAACGCCATCGCCATCAGGAGCCCCGTGTGACGCAGCGCATCAGCAAGCAGGGAACGATCAAGTACGCCCTCTCTGGCGACGAGCCCTTCGTCGCGACGATCGCACCGGGCGAGGTCGTCACGGTCGAATGCGTGATCAACATCGGTGACGGCGTCATCAGGGAGCTCGGGCAAAACCTGACCGAGGCCGACGTCACCTTCCCGTTCGTGAATGGGGCAACCGGCCCGATCGAGGTCGCGGGCGCGAAGCCGGGCGACATGCTGAAGGTCGAGATCCTCGACATGGAACTCGGCCAGCGCGGTTACAGCTCTCTCTGGCCCGGGCACGGCATGTTCCCGGACTGGGTGCGCCGCAAGGAATGGGGCATCCGAACCAAAGTCGTCGACGTGCGCGACGGCCATGTGATTTGGAGTGACCGGCTCCGGCTGCCGGTGAAGCCGATGGCCGGCGTCATCGGCGTCGCGCCGGTCCACGGCGCGGTCCTGACGGTCGACAACGGCACGCATGGCGGCAACCTCGACGTTCAGGAGGTCACCACCGGCAATACCGTGATGCTGCGGGTCGAAAAGCCCGGCGCACATTTCTTCATCGGCGATTGTCACGCGCTCCAGGGCGACGGCGAAGCCGTCGGTATGGGGGCGATCGAGATCGGTGCGAACGTGACCCTGCGGGTGAGCCTCGCGTCCGCGCCGGCGCGGCTCGGCCACCCGCGGATCGAGACGCCCACGCATCTCTGCACACTCGGTTGCGCCCGCCCGCTCGAGGACGCGATGCGCATCGCTTTCGCCGACATGATCTACTGGCTCGCCGATGAGTGGAACATCCCCGAGCCCGAGGGTTACCTGCTGCTCGCGCAGATCGCCGAGGCGCGCTGCACGCAGATGGTCAATCCGAAATACACGTACATCTGCAAGGTGCCGAAGGCGATCCTCACCGCATTCCAGTGAATGCATGGGCAGATCGGCCATCCGAGGATGGGCCGGACACAGATCGCTGAGCCGCGTAGTCCATCGTGCCCGCTGCACGGCACCGAGGCTGTGCGGCGGGGCATCGGATCTAATTAGAAATGTGCATGATATTCATTCTGCACCCCAGAACCATCAACTGAATCAACATAGAAATTTTTCCATTTCACGACACTATGGCGCCCTCTCGGAAGCATACATGGCATGCGTATTGCAAATTGACGGGACGCTTGAGGAGTCCTCTGGCTTGTCCCGCACGTTCGACGCGACTGATCTGTCGCGCCGCACAATTCTGGCGCTTCCGGCGGGCTGATTTCCTATAAGTTTTTCTTCGAAGCAGCCATTCCGCTTACTGCCAAGTCCGAACAGCCGGTTCGCCATTCTGGCGGCCGGGCAAGTTCGTCTGGGAGTAAGCCAAATGCGGAAGGCGCCCAGGATCAATTTGCAGTTCAGTCCGAAAATTCGAATCCCGTGCCGGAGCACTGCACGCAACCTCGAGCGTGATCGATTTTCCTACGAGTTGCGCTCAAGGCGTCGGCCGCTGTCGGACATCACAGATTGCGTGTGCCGCATATTGCAGAACACTGATCTCAAAACGCCGCGAGACTGTCGTTGTCGCCACGACTGTGTTTAGATGAAGGTGCCGAAACGGATCTGACGCCATAGACCGTTTGAGACCCCCGATAGCAGGCCGAGAATTTGCGCGGATGCAGTTCCATCTCAACGGCTACAAGTCCGGGGATCCAGCGATCGCCGAACCACCAGCGGCAGGAGGAACTCCACACCCAAAGGGCGCATCGCCGGATCTGGTCGATGTCCTAATAATCGGTTGCGGACCGACCGGCCTCACACTCGCCGCGCAACTCGCGGCCTTCCCCAACATCACGACTCGGATCATCGATCGGAAGCGCGGCCGCCTCCTCGTCGGTCAAGCCGATGGGATCGCGTGCCGGACGATGGAGATGTTCGAGGCATTCGGCTTCAGTGAGCGTGTCCTCAAGGAGGCGTACTGGGTTAACGAAACCTGCTTTTGGAACCCCGATCCCAGCCAGTCGAACGTGATTACCCGCACTGGCCGCATCGTGGATACGGAGGAGGGATTGTCCGAGTTCCCGCACGTCATCATGAACCAGGCGCGGGTCCACGACTTCTTCCTCGCAACGATGCAGAACGCGCCCACTCGCCTGGAGCCGAGCTACGGACGCAACTTCCTCGATCTGGCTCTCACGGACGCCGAAACGGGCGACGGCATCGAGCCATCCAGCGAATTCGACTTTCCGGTCAACGTCAGGCTTGAACGGATCGACGATTCGCAGACGTCTGCCGTCGAGACCGTACGCGCGCGCTACATCGTCGGGTGCGATGGGGCCCACAGCGCCGTGCGTGGCGCTGTGGGCCTTACAGTGCACGGTGACTCCGCCAATCAGGCGTGGGGCGTCATGGATGTACTTGCCGTGACTGACTTCCCGGACATCCGCCTGAAGTCCGCCATCCACTCCGCCAAAGAGGGCAGCCTCCTGATCATCCCGCGCGAAGGTGGTTACCTCGTGCGCATGTACATCGAACTCGACAAGCTCGACGCGAATCGGCGCCTGGCAAGGGACGCGGTGACGGTCGATCACCTGATCGCGGCGGCGCGGCGCATCCTGCACCCCTACACGCTGGAGGTGAAGGAAGTCCCATGGTGGTCAGTCTACGAGATTGGGCAGAGGCTCTGCGAAGCCTTCGATGATGGCGGCCCTGCGCACCGTGAACATCGTTCGCCCCGGATCTTCATCGCTGGCGATGCCTGCCACACGCACAGCCCGAAAGCGGGCCAGGGCATGAACGTCTCGATGCAGGACGCCTTCAACCTTGGCTGGAAGCTCGCCGCCGTGGTCCGCGGCCAGTGTACACCGCAGATTCTCCAGACCTACTCGATGGAGCGTCGCGCCGTCGCCGAGGAACTCATCGACTTCGACCGTGCGTTCGCCCGCATGTTCAGCGCCCCGCCCAGGCCATCCGACGTGACGGGCGGCGACGGCGTCGATCCGGCCGAGTTCGAGCGGTACTTCGTCAAGCATGGCCGCTTCACCGCCGGTACCGAGACCTGCTATCCGCCGTCCCTCATCACCGGCCAGTCTACGCATCAGAACCTCGCCGAGGGCTTCAGGATCGGGACACGCTTTCATTCGGCGCCGGTGATCCGGCTGGCCGATGCTAAGCCACTTCAGCTCGGCCACACCGTCAAGGCAGATGGCCGCTGGCGCTTGTTCCTGTTCGCGGATCCGGAGTCGCCCGACGCGCGATCCTCGCGATTGCGCGCCGTGTGCACGTACTTGGCCGAAGCGGACGACGCGCCCATTCGGCGGTTCACACCCGCGGGCGCCGACATCGACTCCGTCATCGACGTGCGGGCGATCCTGCAGCAGGGCCACCGGCAGTTCGTTCTAGGAGCGATGCCACCGCTGCTGCGACCGCCGAAGGGGCGTTATAACCTCGTCGACTGCGAGAAGGTCTTCTGCCCGGACCCGAAGGCCGGCGATATCTTCGCACTGCGCGGCATTTGGCGAGCGGACGGTTGCATCGTCGTCGTGCGGCCGGACCAGCACGTCGCGCATGTGCTGCCCCTGGACGCCCATGCCGAACTCGCGGCCTTCTTCGATCGATTCATGCTGTAGCGGTTGGAAACGCGATGCGCAGCGAGATCGACGCGATCCGGGCCTTCCTACAGGCGCAGCCGCGGCCGGCGGATCTCGTCGCGCGGCGCGCCCGGCTCGACAGCTTCGGCCGCCGCGACGCGCTTCCACCCGGCACCCGCGTCACCCCTGTCGATGCTGGCGGCGTGCCGGGTGAGTGGACCCTCTGCCCTGGTGGCGATCCCGAGCGCGTCCTCATTTTCCTCCACGGCGGCGGGTACATGGCTGGATCCCTCGACAGCCATCGCCACGTCGTTGCGCGCGCGGGGCAGGACGCCGGCATCCGCACCCTCGCACTCGCCTACCGGCTCGCCCCTGAGCACCCTTTCCCCGCCGCCCTCGACGACGCGGTGGCGGGCTATAGGTTCGTGCTGGAGCAGGGGATCTCGCCCGAACGGATCGCCTTGTGCGGCGAGAGCGCGGGCGGTGGCCTCGCCGTATCCGCCGCGCTGCGCCTGCGAGAGGCGGGCGACCCGCTGCCCGGATGTCTCTGGCTCTCTTCACCCTGGATCGACTTGGCCTTGCGCGGCAAAAGCTTCAGGACGAAGGCAGCGGTGGATCCTATGATCCAGCGCCTCTACCTCTCCGAACTTGCGGCGGCCTACCTGAGCGGCGCGGATCCCCAGAACCCTTTGGCCTCGCCCCTCTACGCCGATTTAAGAGGCTTGCCCCCGACGCTGATCCAAGTCGGCTCGGACGAGACGCTCCTCGATGATGCGGTGTGTATGGCCGGCGCGGCCGGCAGCGCGGGCATGAACGTCACGCTTCGGATCTGGCCCGCGATGATCCACGCTTGGCATCTGTTCTTCCCGAACCTTGCGGAGGGGCGCGCAGCTCTCTTGGAGGCCGGCACCTTCGTGGATGGCCACCTCAAGCCGAGAAACATGGAGCCTAATATGCGAACCGAGGCTGCGTCCGTATAGCCAGTCAACCGATCCTACCCGCGCATGACTATCGGATGATTAGCGCAATCCCGACATAAAATTTAATAAGAATTTTATGTCGACTTCGTTCTTTGAAGATTTTAAGCCCAAATAGATAAGCTGGAAATGAACCGCCTCTGCAATCGCGGCAGACTCTCTTAAATCTCATCAATGTTTCGGAAGGTGGCTTGCCTGCCTATCCGGCGAACGATCTCTGAATAAGTCCAGATACTTTTGGCCAGACCGGGTTATTTCGCTGCTGGATTGCAATCTTGAGAGCAGAATTCTGACGAAACATGTGAGCACGCTGCCATTCAGCTCTGATCGAAGAGATATGAACACGCAGCCAGCAATGCCAAGAATTTGAATGAAGGACCGGCCGCGCTGCGGTCACCTTCAAACGAAACTGCCAGCGCTACGTCTTGCAGCCCCCGCACAAAGTACCAACCTTTGCCCTTAGACGTTCGTTAGGCTGCTGGCGGAAATAGCCTTTTTGGTTGCAGGTTCGAGTCCTGCCGGGCCCACCAGCCTCCCGCGATCGCGGGATCCGCCGGGGGCTAGGTCCCAACCTCCCGGATCGAACACGCGTCCACCTGTGGCCGCGCGGCGACACCAGCCGACGACGTCGGGCGGACGGCGTGAATCGCTCCGGATCGGTCACGAGTGACCGGCCAGCCCGAGGGCGCTGGCTCGACCCACCCGTCGCGGCGCGCCCCTCTCGCCTTCGCCCCCCGCCATCGCGTAGGTCCAACCGTGCCCACCGCCACGCTCGACCCCGCCGACCGCTCATGCTCCCACAGTACCGCTGGCTCTGGGCCCTGACCCTCCTCCTCGCCTCCGGCGGGGCGGGCCTCCTCTACAACCTGCTCTTCGTCGGCGGGGCCTCGATGCTCGCCGGCTTGGTCTACGCCCTGGCGGTGGGCGGGACGGTGCTGGCTTTCGTGCCCGGCTTGGCCCTGTCGGGCGTCCAGACGCGGCTGCGCCGCCTGCCGGCGCTGGTCTACATGCTGGCCGCCGAACTGCTCTACGTGGTGCTGATCACGCTCGGCTGCGCGCTCGGCGGCTTGGTCGTCTGGACCTTCGGCCTCACCGCCGACAGCCTGTCCACGGCGGTGCGGATCACGCCGCGGTTCCTCGCCTACTCGCTGGCCGTGTCGGCCCTGCTGGTCTTCGTCATGCGCATGCGCGACCTGATCGGCGGCGAGGTGTTCGTGAACTTCATGATCGGCCGCTACCACAAGCCGGTGCAGGAGGAGCGGATCTTCCTGTTCCTCGATGTGGTCGGCTCGACGGCCTTCGCGGAGACCCACGGCGACCTGCGCGCGCAGGACTATCTCAGCGCCGTGTTCGCGACGCTCGCCGAGCCGGTGCGGCGCAACGCCGGCTCCACGGACGACTTCATCGGCGACCTCGCGATGATCACGTGGCCGATGAAGCGCGGCCTCAAGGACGCGCGCTGCGTCACCTGCGTGTTCGCGGTGCTGGACCGGATCGAGGCCGACGCCGCGGCCTGGCAAACCCGGTTCGGAACGGTCCCGCGGCTGCGGGCGGCGCTGCACGGCGGTCCGGTGGTCACGGCCGAAGTCGGGGTCGACCGCCACAAGATCGCGTATTTCGGCGACGCCGTGAACGTGACGTCGCGGATCGAGGCCCTGTGCCGCCCGCTGGGCGTCGACATCCTGATCTCGCAGGATCTCTTGGACCGGCTGGACCGGCTGCCCGACGGCGTCCGCGCCCGCGCGCTGGGAACGCACGCCCTGCGCGGCCGCGGCGCGCCCCTGGCGGTCGCCACCCTCGAGCGCGGGACGGCGCCGGACCGGCTGATCCCGGAGCAGAGGCCGGCGCCGCCGGTGCCGGACCGCGCCGAGGCCGTCGCGGAACCGCGCTAGGCGCCCCGTCTCGGCCGCGTGTCGGTCGCGTCTCAGCGGCGGCGGACCCAGCGTTCCCACCAGCGCGCCCAGAGGCGCCGGCCCCCCGCGCTCGCCGCGCGCCGCCGGGGCGGGGGCGGGGCGGGCCCCGCGTCCCCCCCAGCGCGCCCAGAGGCCCCGGCCCCGCGCGATCGCCGCGCGCCGCGGGGCCGCGGCCGGGCCGGCCCAGTCGGAGGTTGCCCCGAGCGCTGCCGGCAGGGTGGCGATGAGCGCCGCCGGCCCCTCGATGTCCCAGCCGATCACGCAGCAGCCACAGCCGGTGCTGCGCACGCGGGTGAGCCGGCCGGCATGGGCCAGCATCCAGCGCTCGGCGGCGGCGACGTCGTCCCCGTCGCCTACGTCCACGCACAGGGAGGCGCGGGCGTGGCCCGGGGCCGGCGGCCCCTCGGGCTCCGGGTCGACCCGCCCGTAGAGGGCCCGCAGGGCGTCGGAATCCGGTCCGGCGTCGCCGGCGCTCACGGCGCGCCCATCTCGGCCAGCTGCCGCTTGGCGAAGGTGCAGGCCGCGAAGTCCGGGTTGATCGCGCAGTCCATGTCGAACGCCGCCCGGGCCCGGGACGCCTCGGGGGCGACGCCCTCGCCGAGGCGATAGGCCTGGCCGAGCATGGCGCAGCCCCAGGCGCCGCGCCGGTCGCAATCGAGGCGGAAGCTCCGGGCGAGGCAGGCATCCGTGTCGACGCGCGGCGCGTCGCGGAAGGGATCCTCCGCGTAGCCGCCGTTCCGGATCCCGGCCGCCCGGTTGGTGCAGCCCGCCGGGAACCCGCCCGCGCAGGCGAGGGCGTAGAGGCGCTCCTTGTCGAGGATGTCGGCGACGTCGAGGGAGTGGTGCTCCAGGGCGAGGGCGAGGTCGAAGCAGGCCGGCGCGTTCGACCACCGGGTGCAGAGCGCGTAGCAGGAAGCGGGCTCGCGCGCGCAGCGGCGCTCGGTGGGCCGGCGGGGCGCGAACGCCCACCGCCAGAACGGGCGCTCCCGCGCGAAGGTGTCGGCCGGGCAGGTGCCGAAGCTGCGCAGCAAGGCCGGGTCCTGCCGCAGCGGCTCCGCGATCTCCGCGGCCTCGGCCTTGTTGAAGACGGGTGCGGCAGGCGCCTCGTCGGCCCGGGACGCCCCCGGTCCGAGCGAGAGGACCGGGGCCAGGGCGAAGAGCGCGGCGAGGCTGGTCCGGAGGTGCCCGGCCGGGAGGCTCCGGGCCAGGCTCATCGGCGCCGGCGCCAGCGGTGCAGCAGGCGTCGCAGGCCGAGGAGCAGGGCGACCGCGAGGACGAGCAGCCCGAGCGCCGGGTGCAGCAGGGCGGCCGCCTGGAACAGGACGAAGATCCCCAGGACGACCTTCCAGGACTTCATCGGGGTGTCGTCGGGCTCGGCGCCCGCGTCCGGCGCGGCCTCCGCGCGGGCGGCCGGTTCCGGCGCGCCGAGACGCGGTCGCCCGGAGGCCGGCACGCCGCTGCGGCCCGGAACCGGCGCGGCCG